>JAPKXV010000433.1:0-3829 GCA_026394635.1 Methanoregula sp.
ACGTGTAAAGGACCGTAATGAGGAGGGTTACACAGCAGACGATGATGAGTGCGGTTATCCAGATACCAGCCTGGCCGATCATACCCATAAACTGGTCGGGAGTAAACGACTGGATCAGTGTCTCATTATACCGGGTGATCGGTTCCAGCTGGTCAGCAAGAAATGCTGACCAGATGATCATCATGGCAAAACTGAATGTACAGAAAATAAGCAGGCACCCCGCAAAAAAAAGGATGACTTCTCCCAGGTGAGCAGTAACAACTTCGATGCTTCGCCCAAGAGATTCAAACACTTTTTTTCCTTCAATTATTACTGCGGTGGCGTAAAAGAAGGTGAGGATGATTGTCGGGAGTAGTACGCCGAAGACCAGAAACGTGAGCAGTCCTGCATCCGGCGTCAGGCCAAACAGGGTAAGGGTGAGGATCACCAGGATGAAGACAAGAACAATACCAAAAGCTACCACCAGCGTGGGGACAAGTACCCTGAAATAATACCCGGCACCATCGGCAAGCATCTCCTTGAACGTGGACCCTTTTTTTTGTAGTGCCGCAAGCATGCCGGTGATGAAAAAAAGCCCGACAAGGGAGAAGATGACGAGAAGCCTTCCGGCAAAAAAAGTGCCGGATGTGGTGAGCACCAGCCAGAGGAAGGCAGCAAGAGCCCCGCAGACAACCCCCGGGAGCCAGAGAACAGGTATCCGTGTAAGGAGATCGATGGTTTCTTTGAGTGCGGCAAGTGACATGATCAACGGACCCGTGGCATAGCGACGATCTCCCGCACCTGGAGGTCAAAGAAGTTTGCCGTATGTGCGGGACGGATTACACATACCGTATCCGCACCGCTCATTGTTCCCCCGATTGCGACGACTTCCTCATCCACGGCAACCGAGCCATTATCCGCGGCGATCAGGACACATTCCACTGCTACCTTCAGCCCCACGGCGACTACACGGCGGAGTGCTTCAGCGATCGCTTCGGTGCGTGAGCCACCTCCGATTCTCGTGGACCGCGAGAGTGCACGTTCAAGCCCGGACAATGCATGTGTACCCGTAATGATCACAATCCCTTCCTTTCGTAGTTTTGTGGCTGTCTTTGCATCGAACTCCCATACACCGGGTTTTGAAAATCCCACGGCATGGGTGACGATGATAAGCTCGAGTCCTGTACCTATCAGCGCTTCATGACATTTTTTTGCCGTTGAACCGGACGTGCTTGCAACAACAATTTTTTTAATTGAGAGTTCTTTTGCCCGCAGAATAGCGAAACGGATTGCATCGCTGGTATTTGCCTCCCCGGGTTTATCGAAATAATAGATTGGTTTTTGAACAAATGCCATACTTACATTTTAATAAACAGGCAAGAAAAGCTTTGTCAGGTTATAGTATACGTATCCGGTATCCCATTTTATCTTTTAAATGGAAGGGAAAACAATGATCACCTTAGCGCTTGCAGGAAAACCCAACTGTGGAAAATCGACCTTTTTCAAGGCGGCGACCATGGCGAATGCTGAGATCGCCAATTACCCGTTTACTACCATCAACCCAAATTTCGGTGTGGGTTATGTACGCACACAATGCCCGTGCAAAGCACTCAAAATCAGGTGCGGGAAATGCGTTGACGGGAACCGTTTTGTCCCGGTGAATATGATCGATGTAGCGGGGCTTGTCCCCGATGCGCACAAGGGCAAGGGGCTGGGTAACCAGTTCCTCGATCACCTCCGGCAGGCGGATGCGATCCTCCATATTGTCGATGCGAGCGGTGGCACGGACAGCGAGGGAAACCCGGTGGGTGCAGGTAATCACGATCCCGCTGAGGACATAAAATTCCTCGGGTTTGAGATGACCATGTGGGTTCACGGTATCCTCGACAAGCACTGGAGCCGGATCAACCGCCAGTCGCAGGGAAAGGGTGCTGCGATCCAGCATGGTATTGCCGATACGTTCACAGGTCTTGGCATCACGACCGATGATGTGCGCGACGTGGAACTGAAGCTCAAACTCGATCTCGTGCACGCGACGATCGAAGATCTCGTTCCACTCTGCGCGGAGATCGTGAAGATCTCAAAACCCATGCTAATCGTGGGAAACAAATTCGATGAGACACCTGGGGCCCTGTGCACAAAACTGGCCGCACAGAAGGTTGCGTTTGCCAGCGCGGCATCAGAGCTGGCGCTGCGGAACGCTGCAGCGGCACATGTCATACGGTACCTGCCCGGGGATCTGGAATTTTCCATCGGGAACGAAGGAGCGCTTTCGGCAGCGCAGAAAGCCGGCCTTGCAAGGATTGCCGCGGTCATGAAGCAGAATAAAGGAACCGGGGTTCAGCAGGCGATCAACCGTGCGGTCTTTGAGCTGCTGGACAGGATCGTCGTGTACCAGGTCGAGGACGAGAATCACTACTGCAACAAGCAGGGCGAGGTTCTGCCGGACGCATTTTTAATGAAGAAAGGATCCACCCCTCACGACCTCGCGTACCAGGTGCATACCGATATTGGCAAGGGGTTTCTGTACGCAATTGATGCGAAGACAAAGATGAGGATCAAAGAAAGCCACGTTTTAAAAGACGGCGATATCATCAAGATCGTGAGCACGGCGAAGTAGATCGTACACGTAATCTTGGTGCTGGCATCCGGATTTCCGTTGCCATGCCCCGCATCGGCAGATCATCGCATCCCTTGGCTGCTCTTGTGCGGGGCTCCCGGCGCAGTATGACGGTTGTCATACGATTGTCTGACAAACTCGCCGCGTTTTGCAAAAATGTCCATTTATTTCGCGTTTTTTCCCGCTAAAAGCACGGTTTTACCGGAAGCCTTTTAAGCAGATATTTAGTAACAGAGAAATTACCCTCAAGATAAGGTAGGAGGTGGGTAATGGCTGGAGAGATTTATCAGGCGCAGGTGATCAAAAACTTCTTTGACACTATCACCGGGACAGACAGGAACCTGACCCGGATCTATATGTGTGTCATGAGTCTTGCCAAGCTCCGGATGGAAAGCCCGGAGAAGATGGTACATCTGCTCGATCAGATAAAAAAGAGCAAGATCAAAAAGGAGCTCTCCGTCGATATCCTCGACTATGTCTGCGATGTGGCGGTTCAGCTGGAGATAAACGCCGTGCAGACTGCATTCGGGGTCAAAGATATCAGGGAACTCGCACAGGACTTCTCGGGCATCAGCGTCGATTCGCTGTGAGTGTTTGGAAGGACTCCTGCCCTCTCGATTTTTTTTAGAATTTTATTAAATGAGAACCTATCATTTTTTTTTATAACAGCGGAATCTCATCAACGATCTCTTTTTTGAAAAACCGGTATGGTTAAAACAGACCCTTTTTTCATTTCAACCATATACAATAATCTGAGAAATGGTGGAAAAGTGGGAATTATTCCCGGTTTTTTGCGAATTATGCCCGGAATCCGGGGCCGGATGATGCCTCAGGGGCGCGCTCCGGATCATGCCACCGTCGGAGAGTGCCAGCCGGAAAAGTACTGCTCTCTCCTTGGCTTTTTGCAGATGTTCGGCATGATTGTCAGACACCCTGATCCAGAGGTAGTCGAAGATGCTTTCGGCATCTTCTCCATTAGGGTATTATTTGCCGGTCATGCTATTACCCTAAAAAACAGGGGTTCCGTCACCCCCACGTCCTTAAGGTCATCTTCCGGTTTTTTCTGCCCTGGAACGTGGCCATACTTGGCTGGTCTCCGGGGCATATCCTGCCAGAAAACGGCGAACGGGGGAGAAAATGGCCGTTCTGGAAAAATGGGTGGCCGGTTTTTTCGGAAACCTGGCCGGTCCGGGAGTATCTGGGGGTCGGTCAGGATCCGAGCCACCGTCG
>JAPKXV010000433.1:3900-7749 GCA_026394635.1 Methanoregula sp.
GCCTCGCTCTCAGGCAGCACATGGCTCCACAGGAAACAATGGTGCAAACTAGTCCTGCCGTACCTCCACATTCCGTCCCCGGCCCGGCAACCTGACGCATGTTCAGCATCGAACATAATACCGCAAAAAATTCCCGGCAAAAATCCCCATCGAAAGTTTTCAATTTTTTATTGGAAAAAAATCCTGCTGAAAAAAAAATTTCACGCGCGAAAAAAAGTCGGCACGGTATCACAGGACGACCTTCTTCCACCCGCCGCGCCGGACATCCCCACAGGCAGCGCCGCCTGCACTAAAATCCCGATGATGACCGCAAGCCACACGCCTCCGATGCCGATACCGGGGATCCCGGGCAGGAAGTACGCGTGCGGGATCTGGGGTGGGGTGTTTCCTGGTTCCATTCCTTTTTAAACGATGCCAAGTGCGGACTTATAAGAAGTCAGGATCTTGATAACAAATTTCTGGTGTTCATCCAGTGCCTGTTCATCATCGATTGAATTGTTCTTTGATACGGCATAAAGGAGGAGGAGAGCGTTATTCAGTTCCAGTGACGCGGGGTCTTCGATTTTTTCCTGCGGGGGGTTTATTGCGACAAATAAACGTTCGGTATCTGAAAATGAAAATCGTGTGTCTGCAGTTACCTGTCCGTTTTCGAGGTCTTCTGCATTGAGCTGAACAATCTGCAGGGCTTTTATCAATGCTCCATAGGTTCCGTCACGGGGGATCTGGGAGAGCGCGAGCCTGCATTCTTCGATGGTGTTTTGATAGAGCCCGAACTTGAAGCTGAAGAACGCGGACGCAATCTCGTGGGATGTCTTGTTGGAGATATTCTTGAATTCCGGTTTTATTCTCTCGATATAATCATGCAGAAATCGTTCCATGAGGCCTGGTCCTCCGTGTGCACCCGATAACCTGGATTATTATCTGATTTTTTTCTGGTTCATCGGATGTTTTCTCGTAAATATTGGAATCTGTATGCAATGAATATACCGTTTTGCACCGTCTTGAAATTACTGAAAAGGAAAATGCCAAGAGTTATCAACCGTTATGGGAGCCGTGATATTTTCCGATGTGCATGCTGATGCATCTGCAATCGCCGCCCTTCGCGCATGCATAAAAAATCCGGCGTTTACCGACCACTTCGGCTCCATCGATGTTGTCGTGAACCTTGGAGATATCCTTCACCGGGGCAATCACCCGAAAGAGGCTCTTGAGATCATTCATCTGCTCGCAAGTGAATTCCGGCTCATATCCATCATGGGCAACCATGATCATGCGTTTCTTAACGGAATTTTAGTGAGTGGAAGCGACGCAGCAAGCACCTACCGGCATGAACAGGTACGGAATTCGCCCCTGCTCTCCATTTTTTCCGGTATTCCGATGGAATTGGTGAGCAATGACATGCTCTTTGTCCATGGAGGGCCGCTGGATCTGGACCCGTCCACACTTCACCTCAAGTGCTGGCAGCGGCTGGATCATGAGGCAGGAGATTTCTTTACCGGGTATCATTATACACCCGCGATGGCATTTTCTGCCCTCCGCTCACGCGGGCTGATGTATATGTGCTGCGGGCACCAGCATACGCCCCTCTGCTGCCAAAGTACATCAGACGGAATTAAAAAAACTGAACTCGCGTTTTCAACCATCACCAGCGGCAACCAGAAATTACCTGCACTTCGTGTGGCACAGGTCCCCCTCAATAAACCGTCGCTCATGCGTATCGGGGCATGTTCCGGGGAACACCCGGAATTTGCCTATACTGATTTCAAAACCTTTACCTTCATCAGGTTTGCCTGACCCGGGAGGTCATGGGTGAAGAAACAGGACTTATGAGTTCTTTTCCAATCCGGTTGATCTCTCTTCGGTTTTCAGGAAATGTTTATAAACGATAACCACCCAGTGGTTATCATGCCTCGTGCAGGTGAGGGGCGATCCATTAAGATCGACCCCGACGTGTATGAGGCGTTGCTCACGTTGAAACACGGGCGGATGACCATCAGCGATGTGATTGCCCGGATGCTGCGTGACTGCTATGGCTGGCCTTCGGAATTTCCCGATGATCAGCGCGAGCTTGCAGATTTCACGCATCAATAACAGGAAAAATTAAAAAGAGCTGCAATGGTGAACTCTGGCCCAATGCAAGCGCCTGCATGAGACCGAACACAGGTGATAGATCATAACCAAGATGGTCTTTGAAGAAGATCTGACAAGGGATACTCTCAACCGGTTAATCCAGCGCATCGATGAGGAACTCAGCCTCACGGATGAAACCGAATTCGAAGAACTATAATATCCTCTCCCGCACGACCCTCACGGTGAAGAGGTAAAAGTCAGGGGATAGTGAAGCTGCACGTCGCTTCCTGATAGATCCCCCATTGTTTTTTCCAGTTTCTGCTGCAGCGAGGGGATGCTCTTTTGCAGATCGTTGCGCCAGGTAATCAACTCTATTTTTGAGTGCAGCTCTTTTTTTAGGATCACTTCCAGCTGGTTTTTTTCCCGTACGAGGGTCTCGGTCCTGATGATGATGGGATGTGACCGGAGCGCTTGTTCCGCATCATCGCACTGCCGTGCCTGCTCTGCATATTTTATTGAAAGAGTACTGATCTCGCTGATAAAACCAGCGGGGTCAGAAAAAACTGCACGCTCTTCCTTATTTTTAAGAGGCACATCTCCCGTTTCTACCATTCGCACAGCGACAGGGCACGCGGTGCCCAGCGCTCCGGTCAGTACGGTGGAGTCCGGAACGGCATGATCCGAAAGAAGGTCTAAGGCATGCTGCAGCACTTCCTCATCATGGACTTTGTGCTGTTTATGAGCAAGTTTTTCTGCTTTTCTCAGCACGTGAGATGCGGTCATCGAGAGTGCTGCGTACCTGCGAATGGTTTGGTCTCTTCCTTCTGCCAGTACCTGACTTGTGCGCTGCTGTTCGGCAATCTCGTGCTGTGCAGTATCGGATTTTAACCTGTCAATCTCCTCCCCGCACTCCTCTATACGGGTCTGGATCTCCAGGACCCGCTGCGAGATACGGTTCTCTTTCTCACGTGATTTTTCCGTGTCGTTAGCAATATCCACAAGCGCTCCGTGTATTTTTTCTGCTTCCCTGATATGGTCCATCTCTTTTCGAAAGGAAGCAAGTGCCCCGGTCATTGCATTGATCTCCCGCCCGATGGCATCGATACCCGCCCGGACTGTTTTCATCTCTTCGGGAAATACGGTCTGGAGGTATTCCCCCTGACCCCTCGGGCTGTTGAGGCACCCTTTCAGAATCTCGGTTCCGGCAGTGTAGAACCCATCGACATCCTCCGGCAGGGGTTTTGACAGCGCGGTCTCCATCGCTTTTGCATACTGGGGAAGTGTGTTTTTAGCAATACTTTTTAACTTCGGGTGGATCTCCGCATTAAACTCTGCAGCATGCAGCATCTGGATGATCTGCTCAAGGTTATGAGCCGCCTCACGAATGGTTTGCATCGGTGCGGCAGTATCTTTTTGGAGATTTCCGGTGATCGCATCCTTGCGTTTGTCCAGCCAGAGAGGGATCTCTTCAAATCTGATGATAAGAGGTTTTGGGGGTTCATTTTTGAAGATTTTTTTCAGTCGTTCGAACATACATGACCCGTGATTCATCGCTTTGCGTACCGCTGTCAGCATCAGTTTTTAATCTCAGTCATCCAGTGCAATCCGTCGGAGCCGTCCCACCCCGTCAATCTCCTGGATGACCTTGACAACGGCAGGCGGCATGAGAGTTTTCCATGGTTTATTCGCCAGCATACGACGGCGGATCTCGGTTCCGCTATGGGTGTCCCGTTCATACATTGATGGGGACTGGACCCTGATTTTGGCCTCCTGGAAAAG
>JAPKXV010000118.1 GCA_026394635.1 Methanoregula sp.
CGATTGTCAGGGCGCCCCGGTCTCTTAAGAGTTTGAGTTCCCGGGCACCGTCGCTGCCCATGCCCGTCAAAAGAATTGCAACCGTCGCTTTTCCCCAGTTTTCGGCAAGGGAGCGGAAAAGTGCCGCAACAGACGGTCGCAACCCATTCTCAAGTTCCGTGCCCAGGAACCGGAGTCGCATGAGCGGGTCGATGCCGGTCTGGTACCCTTCGGGTGCGATATAGGCAATCCCCGGCAGGAGCTGCCCCCGGTCGGTCCCGAGCCGGACCGGGTAGCCGGAGGCAGAGGCAAGCCAGTCAGTAAACCCCTCGTAGAACCCGCCGGCGATGTGCTGGACGATAACGATGGGAAGCGGGAAATTCTTCGGTACGCGGGACAGGATCTCCTGCAGGACGGCAGGTCCCCCGATTGAGACCCCGATGGCAACGATCTTTCTCCGTGACAGATCAATTCCCGCAACGGGAGGTCGTTTTGAGCCGGGCACGATACCAGCCGGTACTGAAGGTTGACGACGCACCACCCTGATTCCGGCCATGCTCTTTACGGTCTGGATAAGTTCCCGTGCATCCCGGTCGAAGGAGGGACTTCCGGGCCCGGATGGTTTTTTCATGCACGCCAGCGCCCCGGCCTGCATGGTCTGGAAGATGATGCTGACTTCCTCGGGATCCTCGATTGCACTGACGATGATGATCGGAACCGGTGAGTTCTCCATGATCGTCCGGGTTGCTTCAAACCCGTTCATGCCGGGCATGATGATGTCCATGACGATAATGTCGGGTTTTTTGGTTACCGCCATGCGGATCGCAGTCGCCCCTTCTGCCGCTTCGCCGATGATTGCGAGGTCCGGGTCTGAAGAGAGGATCCTCCCGAGTACCTGCCGTGCGACCATCGAATCATCGACTACCAGCACCCGGATAGGAGGCATCATTTAAACCCCTGCCAGCCGCTCTATGATCTCTAAGAGGTGCGACTGGTCAAAGTTGCTCTTGACGATGTAGGCATTTGCCCCGCAATCGATGCCCCGACCCCGGTCCTCGTTTGAATCAAGTGACGTGACAAGGATGACCGGGAGCTGTGCAAATGCTGGGTCCTTACGGATCTTTGAGGTCAGGTCGAACCCGTTCATGCGGGGCATATCCACATCAGAGACGACAAGGTTGAAGGCTTCCATGTTGAGGGCATTCCAGGCTTCAAACCCGTCGACGACGGTACGGACCCTGTATCCTGCCGATTCGAGGATATTTTTTAAGAGTGTCCTCGACGTGATGGAGTCTTCCGCGACAAGAATGTTCCAGCGTTCAGTCGCGGTCTTCCCCACTGCCGGCGCCGATGCCATAATGTTTGACGGTTTCATGGCAGATTTTATGAGGTCGGGAACGTGAAGGATGGGAACGAGAGTCCCGTTGCCGATGACCGTTGTCCCGGATATGTTCCGCACCCGAACAAGCTGGTGCCCGAGGTTTTTTACCAGCACGTCCTGCTCGTTCTCTACGTTGTCTACGATAAACCCGACTCTCCTACCCGAAGATACGGCGACGACGATATCGATCTTTTCTGATTCTTCCTCATTGCCCTGCCGAAGGGGAAGTTCGAGAACGTGCCGGAGCCTGATGGCGGGAATGTAGTCGTTCCCGTACATCAGCGTCTCGTGGCTCTCAACTGTGGTGACCGTGTCCCGGGAGACGTGGAGCACCCGTTCGACGTAGGTCATGGGGAAGACAAACGACCGGCCCGCGTCAGAGACGAGCACCCCCCGGAACCTGACGAGCGTGAGGGGGATGACGAGGTGAAACGTCGTCCCCGTGCCCGGCGTGTGGTCAACCGAGACGTTCCCGCCCAGCTTCTCGACCTTTTCGAGCACGATGGCGAGCCCGAGCCCATGACCGGAAATGTCGGTGATGATGGAGCTTGTCGAGAGACCAGACCGGAAGATCAGGAGGGCTGCCTCCTGGTCGCTCATGCGGTTGATCTCGTC
>JAPKXV010000180.1 GCA_026394635.1 Methanoregula sp.
CTTCTTCGGACGTGATACCGGATTCATCATGGGAATAGCTGTTCACTTTGACCACAGCCCCCTTTGATCCGGGGATTGCTAACGGAGATATCCCGGACGGGCTGTCAGCATACCTGCGGTAAGGCAGCGTCCCGTCCCAGGTCACCGGTTCGTCAACCCTGATCTTCGCAATGTGTGAAGGGTCGATGCTGTAGGTCCCTTCAGACAGGGTCTTGTCAGAAAGGATGAATGCAGGAACCTGGAATTTTGTGGCAATATTCATCGCACACGCTGACCAGACATATGCCTCTTCTGCATCACCGGGTGCGACCACAAACCTCGGGAACTCCCCCTGCCCTGCATTCAGGACAAAATGGAGATCCGACTGGGCGGTATACGTGGGAAGACCGGTGGACGGCCCGGTCCGCTGGGATACCACGAGCACGAGAGGGATCTCTGCCATACCGGAAAGGGAGAGCCCTTCGGTCATAAGGCAGAACCCCCCACCGGATGTCCCCACAGCCGCCCGTTTTCCGGCATAGGAGAACCCGAGCGCCATCAGTATCACGGCAATCTCGTTCTCCGGATGGACCACGGTAATGTCAAATTTTTGTGCGTGCTCAGCAAGGAAATGCAGGATGCCTGAAGAGGGCGTCATCGGGTACGAGATGAATGCAGATAGCCCCCCTGCAACCAGCCCCAGCCCAATCGCTTCGTTTCCGGTGAGGAGGGAGAACCGTTGATCTCCCACGGGTTGTACCGGGCGGACCGTGGTGAGCTGGTCATATGCCCGTCGCGCTACCCGCAGGTTGGCATCCATGCCCTTGGGAATATGCGCAAAAAAAACCTCTGATAACGTTTTCCAGTCAATACCTGCGCTTTTTGCAAATCCCCCGATGATTGCAGAATTGCCCATGATGGCAGGTGCATTTTCATCGTGGAGGATCGACTGGATCGAGATGCCCTGCCCGCTGAAGCGGACAAGATCTGAGTTGTAAATGGTCTCTGTTGTCTCCTTAACCCGCGAGGAATGCCGCACAACCGTTTCCTGGCTGAGCGCAAGAACAAAATCGACAGGATCGTGGTGCACACCAACCGGATGATCAGACCCCCTGATGACCACAAAGTTATGGCCGCCACGGATCAGGGACGGATAATCGAAATACATATAGGTATGATATCCCAGGTGATTGAGGAGCTGGGCGACCATCGCACCGGCGCTGTTGATACCATCACCTGCTTTGCCACCAACAAGAACTGAAACTTCCTGCGACATTTTTTTAAAAGCCCTCTTACATTCTGGTGGAGGAGGAGACGGATATACATTGGCATGCCGTTTCTGCTGACTAAAAAGGGGTTTCTCAGGTTACGGGATCCCCAAGATCCCAATTCTCAGGAGAACGGGTTTTTCTCTTCGTACAGGTATGTTCAAATAGACGTGCGTCAACCATCAGAACATAAGAGCGAGTGTCACATCAGTATTCCGTACCCTGACGCATGGCATCGATTGACCATTGAGTTCTCAGAAGGACATGGATTATCACCTGACGAATACTATGCCAATGAGTGTGAAAGAATGAAAACCAACACGATTGTCCCCGATGTAAAAATATACTCTTTCCATAGCAAAAGCGGAATGGATCTTCAGAGTCTGATCAAGGCGATGCGGCATAATAATCTCGGCATCCGCTGGCGTGCTGCACTCGTTCTGGGGGAGATCGGTGAACCGGCAATCAAACCCTTAATCAAAGCCCTCAAAGGTGATGACAAGGATGTCCAGTGGCTTGCAGGCATCGCCCTTGCACGGATAGGCGAGCCGACCATTCCCTATCTCATCCGCGCGATGACGGAGAAAGACTATGATGTCCGCTGGCGTGCGACGATCATTCTTGCAAAATTCGGTGAACCGGCGGTCGAACCGCTCATCAACCTCCTCAAAGAGGCCGAGAGCGACCTGAGGTGGCACAGCGCCCTTGCGCTCTCGCTTATCGGAAAACCAGCGGTCGGGCCGCTCATCATTGCGCTCAAGGACAAGGACTGGTTTGTCCGGGTGAGAGCGGCGTGGGCACTGGGAGAGATCGGGGACAGCACGGCAGTCGATCCTCTTATCCAGTCGGTAAATGACCAGGACTGGTACGTCCGCTGGAGCGCCGCAGATGCCCTTGGCAAGATCGGAGATAAGAATGCGATAAAAACCCTGATTGCAGCACTCAGGGAGCCGGACTCTTTTGTGCAGGTGCCGGCTTCATGGGCGCTGGGTAAACTCGGGGACGCTGGTGCGGTGGATGCCCTTGTCCAGTCGCTCAAGAGTACCGACTGGTATGTCCGCTGGGGTGCAGTTGAAGCACTCGGGAAGATCGGGGATTCGAGGGCGCTGGATTTCCTGAAAAAAGCACTTGATGATAAAGACGAGTATGTCAGGACTGCAGCAGCAGAAGCAATCGAAAAGATGACCTCCTGAATTTTAACCCTTCATCCTTTTTTTGGAATGATCGTTTCAAGGAGTGTTTTGATTTCGGCGATCCGGTAGGGTTTTGCAAGCGCACCGGCAAGTCCGAATTTTTTGGGATCCGTCATCATCGGTTCGCTGGTATATCCGCTGGATACGATGACCTTTGCTGACGGGTCAAGGGCATGGAGTTTTTCAAATGTTTCCTGTCCCCCCATCCCCTCGGGTACAGAGAGGTCAAGCATGACAAGATCAAACGGGCGCCCGGCCGATCGTTCCCTTGAGAATATCCCGATAGCAGCCGCCCCCTCTTGGGCAAATACTACCTCATAACCGAGAAAATTCAGCACCTCTTTGGTGACTTCAAGGATCACCTGTTCATCATCCATCAGAAGAATTTTGCCTTTGCTGGTCATGCCTGCCACTTAAAATTATATAATTAACGATCTTTTGACTCCTATAAGATATTTCCTTTTTAAATCTGGTGATAGTTGATCCAAAAGTGAGAGCCGGAGATGGATAAGAGACGGGGGGTAAAATTCTAAAAGGGTAGGTATAAATGCCCGATGCCGCCGGATGGAGAAGGTAGATACAAGGTTTTTGAGGAGCCCTCATCTCTTCTTTCGCAACCGGTCCGCTTCTTCCTTGTCCTCCACCCGCAGGAGGAATGTGCCATGGCAGGGTTTTGTGAAGGGAAAGATCACAACATCCCCGTCAAGCCCGATGGTGATTGGCGGCACTCCGATGATATGTGTATCAAAGACCTTAAAACCCGGCTGGACATTAACGGATTCCCTGCATTCTTTTTTGATATAGTCCCGGCATTCCCTGAACGAACTGCCGCGGAGGATCACCTCATACGGCAGGGACTCTATGCAGCCCATGGAGCCACCTCGTCCAGCATCTTCTTGAGCGGCATCGGGTTGTGCACCGCTTTTGCCGCGATGTTTATGCAGGGGAAATTGATGGATGCGACGATCTGGTCATAGTGCTCGCCGTAGATGATGGTATAGAGGCGTGCTTTTGAGATCGCACCCATCGTCGCGGCATAGCTCACGCCAGCATCGTTATGGATAAAGACAAAGCAGAGGTCAAAGTCGCGCTTCTTCTCCATGATCTGGTCGATGGCATGGTCAAGGTTCAGGGCCTCGCCAAGGTAATGGCGTTTGGGATCCGCAACGACGAGCAGGGTGACTGCCGACCGGTTGCCTGCCACCACGGGTATGATCCCTTCCTGCCTGAGCCGGTGGATCAGGTAGAGGGCAATGCTCGTCTGGACCGGTACCTGCGGGCACCCGAGGACAAGCAATGCCGACCGTTGAGGTTTCTCTTCAAATGCCAGATCCATTAAGACCCCTTTAGTCCACAATAACTATCCCGTGACAAGAAATAAGGCTGTTTATTATACCTCTTTCCCTTGCGTCCGTGATTTTGGCATCATGCTTTGAGTTTCCTCGTGTACCCATTCAAGATACGGGGCGTGACCGGCGATGACCGGAATGGCGATGATCTCCGGCACGTCGTACGGGTGCATCTCTTGTATCGCGGCGATAACTTCTTCTGCTTTTTCCCGGGGCGTCTTCACGATCAGAAGGTGCTCCGGCTTATCGCAGAATTCACCCTTCCAATGGTAGAACGACCGTACCGGCAGGGTGTTGATGCATGCGACGAGCCGTTTGTCAAGGAGAGCCCGTGCCATTGCTTCAGATTTTTCCTGCGGTACGGTTGAGAGGATAACCACAATTTCCGGAGACGGACTCATTGCCATGTTCCTAAAACCCCGGCTGGTCCCATGCTTCCCATTTCCTGTAGCTCCGTTTCACCAGCAACCAACCCGGCAGGAGGAGGAGGACTGACGCAAAAACATAATACGGGTTCATGAACGCGAGCACAATTAAGAGAAATATTGCCACACC
>JAPKXV010000051.1 GCA_026394635.1 Methanoregula sp.
ATGTTTTGTCCTGAGAGCGTGATCCCTTCAGCGGCTCCTGCATCGATCACCCGGTCCAAAACCGTTACATCCGTCTGGGAGAAGGTCATCACTCCGCTTTTATCATAGACAAGGAGCACACCGTCCCAGGAGAACTGCCATGTGCTCCCGGTATCCGGCTCCCTTTCGAGCCGCGGGACTTTCAAAAAGACGGTTGCAATAGAGCCGTGGATTTCAGCACGGGTGTAGGAGTGCGGACGAAGTTTCACCTCAAGGGTGTAGGACGGGATGGTGGTGATCCGGGAAAGTGCGGGTATGTCTTTCTGGGTCAGCCCGGCAAAATCGAGCCACCTGCCCGCACGTTCAATATTTGCGGTTGTTTTTTCATCTGTGACGGGTTGCCAGGCAGGGGGCGGAGATGGCACTCCATCAGCTGGTGCAGAAAGGGAGTGTGAACGGATCTGCATCCCTGCCGCTTTATCAGCCTCTTCCGGTTTTGTTGATTTTTCTGCGAGATGCTTCCCGACAGATCGCCCGCTCCTGAATAGTACCTGAATTGCCTGCATCGACCTGAGCACCCGGAAATATTGTGCGACCCCGTATCCCATGCCGATAACGAGTGCAACAGCCGGGACACCTATGATGATGAGGGCAAGGATGTTCCACGGCGATTTGACATACGCCCACCGGTCTACTGCAACGGTGAGACGGCAGACGTACTCGAGGATAAAGAAGATCCAGATGGCAATGTCGATGATGGCAAGGAACGATATAACAACTGCCGGGAGCGCTACCACATCCGGGAGGAGAAGGATCGGGATCAAGAGGAGGGCAAGGGTACCCATTACCCTCTCGCAGAAGACCGCGTCTACGAGATCGCGCATTTCTTCGTCATGTTCCCGCCTGCCGAGATCTTCCCAGTCCTGCCAAGGTGTAAGGCGTATAAAGGTAGCCGGAGTCCCAATGTTCTGTTGAAGCCCGGATTGGGCAGTCGCCGGCACTTTTTTTCCTGTTATAGGGGGCATGGTGGTTCCTTGTTGTCAACCGGTACAATACCTGCTCCGGCCTGTATGAACGATCGTCAACCCCCTTTTGATTTATAGGTACTGTTTTTCGTTTGCATGGTATCATGGCGGGTAGCAACCGGTACCAGCGATCATCCCGGATATATCTCATCAGGGATAGTCTCCAGAATCGCCGGGATAAAATTCGGGGATTAGGATGTTCTTTCTCCACGTGCACACGTGTGCGAGTATTTTTATGGAGAGACTCCAATCCCTCTATTAAGGTAAGGATAGTATGAGTGAAACCCCCGCTTCGCAGAAGATGTCCCCGAGAGACCTGTTGATTGTTATCGTGATCGGTCTTGGATCCTTCATGGCAGGTCTTGACGGGACGATTGTGAATATCGCTCTTCCGACCATTGCCAGATCCTTTGATGTAACTACCGTCGAGGCATCATGGGTGCTGAACGCGTACCTGATCGTGATGGTCAGTCTCCTCCTTGCAGCGTCCCGTATCGGTGACATGAAGGGGTACCGGAA
>JAPKXV010000387.1 GCA_026394635.1 Methanoregula sp.
CGTTTGACCCAGAATATTTTGAAGTTCTCGGTTGATATGAGAACCAGAACACTATCTTTGGTCCTTACGGCTCTTGCACCGGTTATTAATCTGTTGGGGGTATTCCGCCGATTCTTGATTCTTCCGTCATTACCACGAAAGATTTTGAATTAGGCAACAGCCTCATTATCAAGATTAATACCCTTCTGTTTCCATTCACGGGTTCATCATTGGATGAGGTTTTTTTAGTCTCTGGATAGCCCAAAAGTTGACAGACCTTCTTAAGCGTATGGCAATCCAAAATGGGGGTGTCCGAGCAGCGGGGACAAAAGTCCCCGAGAACGGTCATCAAGGGATACTTGATCATTCAACTTTCATTTTAATGCAATCAAATATTGTTGTTACAGGAAAACTTTCTGGCACTGTTTTTCACACATTATTTGCCACTTGTTTTTCTCTGTCGTTTAATCAAACAGTTTATAACCAATGACGGAAATTTCGGCTAAAATTGTATTTTACAGTTACCTTGTTTATGACTCATAACATGGGAATTGCTACAAACAGAGGTCAAATTGTCTTTTGATGAATTTTAAGACACCCTCAATCTTGAGAAGAACCAAAAAAATTGTATCGTTTTCACATTACGCTTTAATCTTCTTTTTTAGTTCCGGTGCAAGACGCTTCAGAATCTCACTGTTAGCGGGTGTCACATAGATCAGGTGCTGACCCAGGACAACAAGGCTTCCCACCGGTTTGCCGCGTCCAACCGACTGGGCGTTATATATACGGATGGCTGCCTCACGGGACTCTGAACTGTCAAATGACTGCGTGGATACGGTAACTATCTCGCCGGTATTGTCCGTGAGCACATATGTTTTCCCTCCTGTTGCTCCGGGCAGGTTCCATGTTGAATCTTTTACGCTGGTAACCGTGATTCCCGTTGCCTGCGCTGCTTCATTCAGCGGTTCACCGGAAACCTGATGGTACGGTGATTCTTCAGCAACGAAAATGATTACTCCGACGGGAATCAGAAACAGGATGGTGAGGAATATGGAGAGCCCAAGTTCCAGCCGGGAGTACGTGCTCATGGATATCCTCCTTTCTGAATGATGGCATCATTGGTTTTCATCTTCACTCACCTCTCTCCACCAGCCGGTTTACACCAGCTGGGTTTTTTGAATTTTAAGAATACAAGGGGGGGTACAGCGAGCAGGAACGTACCGAGCAGCACCGAGCCCACATAGACAAAGCCACTTGTTGTGAAGTACGATGGGGGCATGAGACCCACAATAAAAGCAAACACTGTTCCGAACATGCCAAGCCCGCCCACAAGCCAGACTCCGGCCATCCCGCCGGGGATCCTGAATGGACGCGGTGTATCCGGCTGGCTGTAACGGAGCTTGATCACTGATGCAAAGACAAGCACGTACACAATGCAGAGCAGTTCAACGGTCATTGCCGAAAGGATCCAGTACGCCTGGTTGACTGAAGGGAGGAAGACGTAGAGAAGGGAGATGAGAGAGCCTATGAGCGCCTGTATGAGGAGTACAGCGACCGGTGCCCCGTACTTGTTGGTCCTGTCAAAGAGCGGGGGCATGTTCCCTTCTTCAGCAACGATACCCAAGCCTTTGGCCGGGCCAATTAACCA
>JAPKXV010000408.1 GCA_026394635.1 Methanoregula sp.
TGTCATCATTGTCATAATCGTGATAGTGACGATCCTACTGGATGTTCTTGTCCGTATATGGGTTTAAACTGTTTATGATAAAACCTCTGCCGTGTGGTGTGAAATTAAAGGGTTTAAGATTTGCAGATTTTTATTTTTAAACGACACTCGAATCTATGTTCAATCCTTTTCTTTCCTTTTACCCCCAATCCCCATATTCACCCTCTCATACATCAACGCGACAAAATCCACCGGCTCCCCTGAGATACTGGCCTGCGAAGTATCGAAAAAAGAATCGACCAGCTCCTGCTCCAGCTCCTCGTTTGCCTGCAGCTTCCCTTCCGGCCGTATATGAACAACAGAAATCCCCATCGATTGCAGAACCGGCGAGATCAAGGCAAACCGGTGGCACCGCTCCGGCTCCTTCTCTGCACACATCAGCGCGATCTTCTTCCCGCTGGAAATTATCGATAGTAATTCGTTGATGCCTACCTGGAATTTTTCCACATCCTGAACTTTCCGGTAGTTGACTGTGCCATCCGGGAAGAGCAGGTTGGGATTCGAATACCTGCCGCCAATCTTATCGCCCATAAACAGGTAACCGATGGCGCTCTCCTTCAGCAACTTTTCCAGATTTTCCCGGTTGAATTGCGGGTTGAACCGGCTGTACGGGGAACTCCTGACATCGATGATAGTATCGATCCTTGCGCTCCGCACATTATCGATAAACAGATCGATCGGGTAATTCCCATGGCCGATTGTGAAACAGGTTCTCGTCTGCAGGTTGTGCATCATCTCAGGAGTATTCCTCTGCTCTGTCTGAATAGATAAAATCCGCTGGAATCCCCCGCGCCCACACTCACCCCGTCTTTCGCCCCGCCAGCCGCTCGCGTGCAATCGCCACCGCCGCCTTCAGTTTCTGTTCCAGCACTTCGCGTGGCGGCAGTTCGGTCAGGTACTCGGCGACGCGGATGCCCCGCTCTTCCAGCCGGAGCAGTTCGATCCGTTCCGATGATCTCCCGGAACAGAGGATCAGCCCGAGCGGGATCTCTTCTCCCGGCTGCCGGTCGTACCGGTCCAGCCAGCGCAGGTACAGTTCCATCTGGCCCATGTCTGCCGGGCGGAATGCCCCGAGTTTCAAATCGATCGCGATGAGACAGCGCAGCCGGCGGTGATAGAAGAGGAGGTCGATGTAAAAATCCTCGTTGTCAACCGTGATCCGCCTCTGGCGGGCCACAAACGAAAAATCAGTACCGAGTTCGATGATAAACCGTTCCAGTTCCCTGATGATGGATTCTTCCAGGTCCCTCTCACTGTAGGTATCAGAGAGTTCTAAAAAATCGAGCAGGTACTGATCCCGGAACACAAGATCCGGACTCATACGGTCTTCGCTCCGGAGTTGTGCAAGTTCTTTTCCCACCAGTTCCTCAGGTTTCTTTGACAGGGCCGTACGCTCGTACAGCATCCCTTCGAGTTTTGCGCGGAGTGTCCGGACACTCCATCGTTCCAGCCGGCACATCTCGGTATAGAACCCCTGCTTGAGTGGATCATCGATATAGATCAGATCGAGGAAGTGCGACCAGCTCAATTGTCTCGACAGTGTCGAGACTATTGCTTCATTGTCATACGAAACAGCAAAACGTATCATGTGATGCAGGCTCTTCTTTGAAAAGCCCCTGCCACCATGAGATCGCGGGCCACCAGTTCAATGATCCGTTCCCCGTACGCTCCACGGCCAAAATCCAGGATATCCTGCCGGAGCCGGTGGCCGATATGCCAGTGGAGCATCACCAGCTCAGCGTTCACGCCGACTGCAACCCTGGTGCGGGCCGATTCAATGAGTGATCGTAGATCAGTGAGAAGGGCGGGGGATGGTGTAACATCATCAGGTGCCGGAGACATGCCGGCACCGGTTTTTTTCCCGGCTGTGATCGCGGCCTTGCGTTTCATGGGAACGACTCCGATTACGAGAGAGATGGTCGGAAACCGGGGGGATATATCTGAGGCGTGAGTGGGGTGAAAGTGATTGAGAGAACAGACGTGAATTCCGAATTTATTTTTATGTAAAATTCTGACTTCAATCGTAGGGAATTTTGTTCCCGGCCCGGATCGAAACCCCCCGTTTTCCCAAAAGTGAGGGGGCGTCGATAATGACGGATCCCGGACTTCCAGGTTTGGCACAGGTTGGTACCTGCGTATTATTTTCCGGTGTTATCAGCGTCTCCTCAGCCTGCCCTTAGCATCGCAACAAATCCCTGAAAACAAAAACGCGACATCGACCGCCATCACAATATTAATAATATACCAGGAATCAATTCTACGTATCAGCGGTTTACAAATTCAGAATTTTTATAGATATTTGTAAACCTCCCTGATGGGGGGAAAT
>JAPKXV010000380.1 GCA_026394635.1 Methanoregula sp.
AAAAAGCAGGGAAACGCGTTTGCTCTCAATAACTCCCACAACGTATCCCATTGAAATGGAGCCCGTCTATAAATTTATCCGGTAAGGATTCCACCTCCCCGTTTTTTAAAATGAAATTATTTCTGGTATCTCAACCTGAGTGTGTCCTTTTCCATGAGCTCATGCACTTCTTTGAGATCATCATATGTGTCCACGCTGATCTTCGCATTTTCTACGTAAACCCCTCTAATTCGGACCCCGTGCTCAAGCACGCGAAGGTATTCATTAAATTCAATACTTTCGAGTGGAGTGGGTTGCCATGAAGCATATTGTAGTAAAAAATCCTTTCTAAACGGGACAATGAAACACATCTTCAGCATGTCGTGAACAGGGGTCCGGGCATCGCTGGGGAGATCCGTTCGGGAACAATACAGGATATTCCCCTCAAGATCCAGGACCGCCTTGATATCTGAGGGACTGTTTTTCTTGTTGTACCTTGTGACACCAACGGAGATTTGCAGGGTAGGATCTTCAATAAGTGGCGTAACAATTGCATCGATGTGATCCGGGTCAACAAGCGGTTCATCCCCTTGGATATTTACGACAATGTCACAATCAATATACTTGCAGGCTTCTGCGAGACGATCGGAACCGGTTTTATGGTGCCGACCGGTCATCAACGCCTTGCCGCCGTGCTGTTCTACAGTTTGTCGTATCTTATCACTATCGGTCACAACATAGAGGTCGTCCAGTTTTTTTGCATATCTGGATCTTTTATAGGTATGAACGACCATAGGCAAACCGCAGATATCAATGAGCGCCTTTTCAGGGAGACGGCTGGATTCAAGCCGGGCCGGGATCATTCCCACGACTTTCATGGGGAGCCTTTTTGCTGTGATGAAGCGATCACAGACTGGAATTCCCGATACGGCACCTCAAAGGCTTCATAGATTATTGTGCAGTCGGGGAGGAACGTGATGAACTGCATGCCAGCTGCACACATCCACTTCATGTCTGTAGCATTTTTTGCTACATAGCCCCCTGCTGCAATTCCCTTTTTCCGGATTTTTTGCACGCTCGATTCGAGGTATTCTCTTACGAGCGGGTGATCGCCCAGTCCAGGGTACCCGAGGGCCTGGGAGAGATCGTACGCGCCGATATAGATGATATCGCTCTTTTCATTTATTCTCAATCCCATCTTTTCCTTCAAGTATGAGGCATACGATGGTCTTATCGTTCTGGATTGAGCAGTGCTTCTCGATATTGTGCCGGGAATAGCCCCCGGCGCGTGTGTATGGTGAGAAACCCCGGGATCCAAGAGGATGATATTTTGCAGCCGAGACTGCGGCTTCGGCATCTTTTCGCGACTGGATATGGGGGATGATAACGCCCCCGGCCCCGATATCCAGTGCATGGAGGATATGGTCCTCATCGTTTTTGGCTACACGGACAAGGGCAGAGCACCCTTCATTCTCTGCAGCTCTTATCATGTTTTCGACACTCTCAAAAGAATGAGCACCGTGTTCCATATCTATGATAACAAAATCGGTTCCGGTTTTTGCAATAATGTCCGTAACTGTCGCTGACGGGATCACGCACCATGGCCCGGCAACGATCTCTCCATTCTTCAAGCGGATTTTTAACGGGTTTTTTATCATCCCGTATCGGGAATCGGTGTTTCTCATCATCTCCTCAACCAATATTTAACTGTGGTTTTTCTCTTAAAAAAGGCATTCACGCAACCGGGATATCTTTTTTGAAAACATTTTTCATTCTTTGCAGATCTATAAAGTATATCCTTATGTCAGATCTCAACGTGCTGTTTGTTTATACCAATATCAATGGAACTCACTGCATGATCATGATTATGAACCATCCGCAACTTCTGCAGGTTTAAGAACCATCAAGCATACAGTCATCCGGCAATTGCTCTTTGCAGGAGCATATCGATCCTTTAAACAAATCTCTATACTATCTGACTAAATCACGCCGCATTGCACGGTAGCCCCCTCCGATGGTTTTCGCCTTTGGTGGGGAGAACAATACATTCTTCCGGAGTTCATGTCGATGAAATCTGTATGTGATGAAGGATTATTGGACCGTAATTTCCGCGACGCTTCCGATGATATATGGTGTATACTTTTCCAGCGTTTCACGTGATGTCTGCCCGGTCAGTACTCCTAAGGTACCCGCAAGTCCTGCAACCAACCCCATCTGCACATCTGTGATTGCGTCTCCTACAATAAGTGCCCGTGACTTCTTAACAGAGAGCTTCTCAAGGATATAATTAACCATCTCCGGATCCGGTTTTGGTTCTGATACGCAGTCAGCCCCGACAACGAGATCGATCTTATCTCCAAACCCGAGTGAGTTCATCGCAAGTGAGGCCCTGTAGGATCGATCTGTTGTGGCAATGGCGATTTTACATCCTGCCTGAGAGAGCCGGTTTACCAGTTCTGGGGCACCGGGGATTGGGATTACCAGGCGATCAAGGATCCCGGTTGAGATCGTATCGACCTCCTCAAAAATCTGGTGGCACAGTGCCCGGGCGTCTTTATGCCCGATTGAGGCAAGGTAATCGATAGCTGCCTGCATCACAACTTCCCGTTTTTTTATTCCAACGGGTCCTTCGGGCATGAGTTTTTTGTGTTCGATATCCACACCCATCACATAGAGCATATGAGTATTCTGGTCATATGTGAGACCTAGTTTCTCTGAAATCATGTCTGCACGGAGTAAACACATCTCTGTCCAATAGTGACGCAGTTCCATGAGTGTCCCATCTTTATCGAAGATGACGAGTTCTATATCGGTAAACTTATGCCCGGGAATGTTAATGGTAACCATAGAAAATCCCTGTCAGATTTCTTTGCTGTGGGTAGTCTGCCTTACCAGGATTTCGGCAATCTCAACAGCCTGTTGAACAATGCGGGCATCGTGATCAAATTCATCGGACGCGATATGCTGCCTGACCAGTTTCCGTGCAAAGGTTCCGATCGAAACCCCGTGGACCTTCACCCCGCACAGTTCTGCGAGCTCCATGGTTTTTGCGTTCGTTCCTCCCGAGGCAAGAATCTTTACCGGAATTTTGCTCTTTGCAACGATATCTGCTGTGGCAATAGCCTGCAATGTTGTGTGAAAATCGTCACTGCCCCCGCTCATCGGTGCCCCGTCTGCCTGTACAATCATACGTTCCCCGGCAATTGCTTGGGCATCACGTATCCGCTGTGTAAGGTGGCTGTCCGAAAGGAGGGAACGGTCAAGGCATATTGAGATGTAGTTGTCCGGAACAAGGGAATTGATAAGGGTCCAGTCTTTCAGGACCGCTTCATCATCAAGCGTGACTGCGTGCAACTCGATCATTTCTGCCCCGGCTGCGAGGCATTCGGGAAGCAAAGCTGCAAGGTCTTTTCTATGGGTAAAAAACGATATCGCCCCCTTTTCACACACATCAGCGCATTTCCCGCAGCCGATACACCACTCTTCCCGGATATGGAACACCAGATCGACTGCTTCCTGTTCACACACATCCTTGCATAGACTGCACTGAATGCAGGTTTCTGGATTGATCCGTGCTTTCCGGATATGTGGGTCACCAGCCAAGCCGACACTGACTGTGATGAACGGTCTGCATGTGATATGCCTGCCCAGTTTTTCAGCGAGCACCCCGGCATCGGCAATACCTGCTACTGCACTTTTCACAATGCCGGGGTCTGCTGAAAGGTCGATTCCCGAAGCACCGGCAAGTGTATATACCGTAGTCAGCCGTCTCACTTCAACGGGGTCTTCATTTCCTGCTCCGCATACGATTTTAAAAAAAGAGCGTTGTTCAAACAAAGATCTGGCAGATTGAAATCGGTTCATTAAAATTCGCGTCCGTTGATTGCTTCATTTATGTCGGGAAATACTGATTAGATATGTACTTTTTGGATATATATTTCACATCGTCCTACCAGTGTGTACTGAAGGTGGACGCATCTGGGAAATCATACCGTTTATGGTAAATGTGGGAGGTTAATCGAAATTATTGATCTATGAAAGCACCGATACAGCTATCATTTACCGGGGCAAGTGCCCTCTGGACAATCATGCGGGCTTTTGCTGTCCAGGCTCTTCTTGCTTCCGGAGTCCTGGAAACGATCTCTTCTGCGACCTTCTGCAAGTCTTCCGGAGTTGTTGCCATCCACCTGATATCCGGATTGGCATCAAGTTTATCGAGGTTCAGGAAATTTTCCGCCTTAACGCAGACCGGGACAACGCCATACATCATTGCTTCATAGCAGACTGAAGTATACGTGTATAACAGGATGTGTGCAGTCGGCAATAACTCGTTTATCGGTGCTTTTTCAAACACGATATTGGTGCTGTTGGCTTTTTTTCCGACATATTGCTTCACTTCTTCGGAATTGACAAGCGGGTGACATTTGATGATCACTTCGTACCGCGTGTCTCCTCCAAAAGCTGCGGATGCTTTTGTCACGAGTTCCACGGAATCACCCATTCCTATCGCGGTCGCAACCAGGATGCGAATGGGGGAGGATATTTGATTTTCCTTTGAGTCAACTGGTGGATTTTTCCACAGGTATGTGTGCCTGAGGGCACATCCGGCCCGTACCCTTTCTGGAGGCCAACCCTCCTTGATAAGGGTATCCCGGTATAACGGCCCGTTTGTTACAATGCGATCCGGGATGGGACGAAGTCCCCATTCGTTTTTTGCGGGGTACATGGAGAGGACCATACGGGAAAAGGTCACATTGTCGTATCCAATAACCTTTGTTCCCGGCATATGATGGTGGACAGACCACGTCAGTGCCTGTTCCCAGCAGTGACCTTCGCAGGGGTGAATGATCCGTGCCGGGTATATTCCCTGTTGACGCATTGATTTGATGAGCGGTTCAAATACCAGATTATCCACCATACAGTCATTAGTCTCTGAAATGTGTTCTACTACCAGAGGATCAATAAAAAGATCCTTGATTGAGGAAAAATTCTGAATATCTGGGATATATTGATTCTGACGTTTTCTGCAGACGTCCATATCATTTTGGGAAATATATTGTTCTGGGAAAAAAAACGTCTCCCCCGTTTTGATCAATTTCTCAACAGCCTCATCAAACGGTATAGTATATAGTACTCTTGGGATAAATCCGACACGATATCCTTTATCCTTTAACATCTGGGGGAGTGGACCAAAATAGATATCAGTATATGAACCGTTCGGAGCAAAACTTCTCTGATCCACCCATGTGAAAAAGAGGATCGTATCTTCACCCGAAAAAACTGATGGTGGTTTTACTTTTTGTCGAGCATTTATCTGTTCACGGTCACTTTCAAAGGATCTTTGATCTGCACGAATGTATTTTCCTACTATAGGGAACCAAAAGAATGATTGTGCAATTCGCCCGATTGTTTTTCGGATTTTTTGTTGCAGGTTTATCTCTCTTCTTGAATTTATGTTGTCAATC
>JAPKXV010000328.1 GCA_026394635.1 Methanoregula sp.
CAGCTCATACACCAGCGTATCGATCTGCCTGTCCGTCGCCTCAATCTGACGGGACTGCATCGTCCTCTCTTTGTTCGAGCCGCACATCCTGCATTTTCTTATTCAGGCCGAGCATCTGCGTGACGAGCGCAACCATGCGATCGTGGCGGGCTTTGTTCACAGGATCGGCGCAGTTACTGGTGCGGAAGGGGGAAGATTTTTGGAGTGGACGACATCTGCTGTTCGTGTGGAACGGTCCACCAGGTAGATCCCGCCGGGTGATCCGGGAGATTTTCGTAAAAGAGATCCCGGAACAAAGAAGTGCCGGTGCTCTGCATACCTCTGAAAGAAACCCGGCAGGTCAATGCCCGGTTACCCAAAAACAAGAGTAAATTATTTTTAGGGGCAGCCCAATAAAATGACAACCCGGTTTGTTTTTTTTAATAATGATTAATCGGCTACGAGGATTTTGTTATGAAGAAGACACCGATGTTATCCCTGGCAATCGCCGTCACCATTTGCCTGCTTGCCACTACCGGGTGTATGAGTACCTCCGGCACCGTCCAGCCCGCAGCTACCTGTCCGGCAGTCCTGCAAAATCCGACGGTATCGTTCAACGCAACCCCCGTCCGGTACGCAACGGTCAACGGGGTTACGCTGGGATACCGCGAATTCGGGTCCGGCGATCCAATCCTGATGATCCCGGGATTCGGCGCCACGATCAACGACTGGAACGAGACCTTTATTGGCATCCTTGCTTCAAAATACCATGTCTATGCCTATGACCACCGGGGGATGGGATACAGCGGTGACAACAATGCGACACCCTCAATCCGGCAGTACGCAGACGATGCCGCCGGGCTGATGACGGCCCTCGGCTATGACAGCATGCATGTATACGGGGTCTCCATGGGATCTTCAGTTTCCCAGCAGCTGGTCATCGATCACCCTGAACGTATACGAAAACTGGTCCTGGATTCCACCTCGTACAGCATCCGGATTCCCGAGACCAGAAAACTGCTCGGGAGCATTGAAGCGGCTGCTGTCGAACCCAGCCTGCCGGAGGGCATCCACAAAGAGGCACAGGCAAACCTTGCGTGGAACGGGACCTGGGACGGTCTTTCCGGTATCCATAAGGATGTCATGTTCGTTGTGGGTACTTCAGACGAGCTGACTCCCGATCCGGTTTCTGTCCGGATGGCCGGGCAGATCAATGGCTCGTGGCTCGTACGGTTCAAGGGACTCCCGCATGCCGGGTCCCATTATGCACCCGTAGAGTACGGGGAGAACGCTCTTGCGTTCCTCGGCATGGATGAGTCGCCCCTGAACACGTAAATTCAATTTTTTCCGGGAGGGTGGCAGGTCCAGTTGGGGGATCTCCTTGAGCGCCCGACAGGTTCTGGCCTTGGAGCAACCCCACCGCTGTTCATCATTTTTAATCCCTGGATACACAGATCCCCTCGTAGCCGAAGAGTGCTTCGTCGTTTTTTCATGACCTCATGGAGAGAGATCAGAAATGTGAGGGAGAAATACACCCAAAACGGGCCCCTTTTCTCCCGGCCGGGATCCGGTGGACAGGCTGTGCCGGGGGAAATGTCCGCCGCACCAAAAAAGTCGGTGATATTCGGTTGAAATGCCATAATACCGGTTTAAAACGGGAAAATACGGTGATAAACGGTTGAAATGCCAGAATACCGGTTTAAAACGGGAAAATAAGTGCTCTTTATCGGTGTTCTTTCAGGGCGGTTTTCCGGGATGTAGTT
>JAPKXV010000250.1 GCA_026394635.1 Methanoregula sp.
GTGGGCAGTGTACCCTTCCTTCATGAGAAACGCAAGGTAGCCCGCGATCAACCCGCCGCCAGGCCCCGCGGCGCAAATGCCGCTGATCGCACCGGTGTCCGGCTCCACCATCACCTTTGCAAGCCCGGTTGTTCCTGAAGGGACATGCCAGAACGTGCCGGGTCCGGCAAGCCCGGGCATTGCCATCGAAGCAGCAGTCCCGCTCTGCGTTGTGCAGAACGCGAGCTCGTGGCCGAGATTGACGGACTGCGGGATAAACCGGTAATCCATTGCCCGGTCGATGCCAAGGATATTATCTGCCGCGACGATCCCTTCATGGCGCGCAACCGGGGTGAGGTACGGGGGCCCGGTAACGTCCCCGGCAGCATATACGCCCGGCACGCTCGTCCGCATGTGATCGTCAACCACCACCTCGCCGTTCGGCCCTTTCCGGACACCCTCGATCGCCTCGGACCGCGGCACGAGTCCGGCAGCGATCAGCACCGCATCGGCAGGCACGGTTACCTCTCCCCCGTCACCGCCGACCCGGACCCCGGTAACCTCTGAACATCCCTCGATAGAGAGCAGGGGCGCGTTTTCCCGGATCTCAACATCTGCAAGCTCGCTCGTGGCAAGCGGGCGCAGGTGCCTGTCAAGGGATTTGAGGAAGGCGCTCCGGCTGATCAGGGTAACATCGCTGCCAAAAGCGCTGAAGATATATGCATACTCCGCAGCCATCACCCCGCCGCCGACGATGACAAGCCGGCGGGGGAGGTTTTTTAGTGCGGGGAGCGTGTGCGGGGTCCAGACTCCGTGCAGGCCGACCCCCTCCACCTTCGGCACGTTCGGCCGGGAGCCGGTTGCAACGATCACCGCATCGCTCTCGACCGGTTCGTCGCCGATGAATGCCTGCCTGCCCGAGAGCCTGCCGTGCTTCCCGTACACGATCTCAACGCCTGCCTCCCGGGTCTCCTTGTCAAGAATGCCGGCGATCTTCTGCTGGATCGCATGCATCTCCTTTTGCATCTGCGGGAACCTGACCGAAACCGGCTGGTTTGTTACCGAGAGGTCAGCGAACCTGCGCGAATCACGGATGAACCGGGCAACATCATTTAACGCGCAGACGGGCATGCAGCCAAAATGAAGGCACTGGCCGCCAATCCCGCCGGATTCAACGAGGGTCACCTCCTTTCCCTCATTCGCAAGCCGGATCGATGCGATCCTCCCTGCAGGGCCCCCTCCGAGAACAATGATCATAACATTGAAAAAAAATATTTTCTTCTGCCCGCTTTTAGAATACCTCGACGCCCTCGTCCATCGGTTCTGACAGCAGCTCGCCGGTGAATGCGTTCACTTCCACGATCTTCTTCCCGCGGATCTGCCAGACGGGAATATACACCTGTTTTGCGTCGACCTTGATATTCTTCTTGTCCGGCTTGAGAATCTTCTCTTCATAGAAGATCGCATCGCCCTTCTCCTGCTTGATGCGGACTTTCTGGGTGAGCCGTTCGATGAGTTCGCTCACAATCCGTTCTGAGGCCTCCTCTTTTGCGATATGCGGGTCAGAGACTTCTGCACCGGCGGGAATCTCAGCTTCAATGACCTGTTTTCCGTCAAGCTCGATCTTGATGCCGTTGATTGCGTTGATCGCACCCCAGCCGTCTGCATCAAATGGGATGCGCCGGTCCTTGTACACCTGCTCTCCGGTGCTCGTGTAGTGGAAGAGGAAGTACGGTATGAACCGGAGTTTTGCCGTCCCTTGGATACCGGCAGCGCGGATCGCCGCCTGTTCGTTGAGTTTGACCGGGAAATGGGGGATGGTGATCCCGGACGATTCCTGCGGTGCCGGTGCCTGCGCTCCTCCTGCCCCCCCGGCAGCGGAAACGGCAGCTTTCTTTACACGGGTGGCGGAGAGGTCCAGGGCAAGTTCACGGTCAAGGATATCCGCAATCACCGCTTCGCCGGCGTACCGGACAAATTCGTCCACGCCCCACTCGACACAATTTTCCGTGTTCAGGTCCTTTTCCAGCGTAAAGAGCAGCTTCTTGCAGGTCATCTCATGGTCGTTGACCACGAGGCTGTAGTTGGTCTTGTCAAACTGGGCAATGACCTCTTTTTCATTTGAACAGAGTACAAGAAGGCAGACGCCTTCACGGACTGCCGAGAGATCCAGCGGTTCATCCACTTCATCCACCTCAAACCGCGCCGCTTCAAGAATGAGTCTCATCGCATTCCTGGCTTTTTCCCGCATATCGTGTTCCATCATACATAAATTTCCATGGTCTTATAGAACAATTTTTCTATTGTAGTGTCGGAGAATTAATACAATGGTACTGCAAGAGGCCGCGCCGCTCAAATTCGTAAACCACAGCATCGATGATTTTGCAATGCAGGTGACGTACTGTCCCGATACCCATGAGGGACGGCTCGTCTATAACCTCTCTTTAGTCAAAAACGAGGACCTCGAGTTTGCCATCGGGATCCTCAAGGACGCATACACGACGCGTGTCGCGGCAAGCGGGCTGGTGAAATTTTTTAAATCCGGAGAACGGGTTGAAGATTTTATTGTCCCACGGGGACAAACTGCGATCTGCACCGTCTGCAGCGTCACGTTTGACGGGCTATTGATCCGGCACGGTATCCCGATCAACCCAATAGGCGGGGGCATCGTGGAGATCGAGAACCGGACACCAATCCGTTTTACCCATATCATCCTGTACGAGTACACGACCATCGACCCCCTGCAGGTGCTCAACTCCCAGAGGCTCACGTCGGTGACCAACGTCATGCGGCGGGGCAGCGGCAACATCCTTGCAAACATCCGCGAATTCCACATGGAGGCAGAGTCCCGTGTGGGAGAGGTCCTTGATGAACTCTCCGACAGCAGCTTCATCGGGGTGCTTGAGGTGGGAATGCCAAACGTCTCGCTTCTCGGGGTTCCCGTCAGCCCCCAGTTCATTGCAATTGCGGCGGTTGGCGGCACCAACCCGATCGCTGCCATCAAGGAGGGCGGGCGCTGGGTGCAGTCAAACGCGATGAAAGGGCTGATGGATGTGTCGGAAATGACCGAGATCAGGGATTACTAAAAACCTTATGCGCCATCCGGTTTTTTTGCCCATTCGCTGATGAAATTGTAGTACCTGATAAAAAACCGTAAAAATCCGACCGACTCAGAATAGAGGGCGACCGAATCCTCGTCCCCCGATCCCATGACTACCATGACCGTATGGTCGTCGATGATGAAGATACCGCCCGCCATCAGGTCTTTTGCCCGGTTAAGCTCTTTGGGGATCGCCGGTATTTTTTTCTCATATACCTTCATGTCACCGGAGATCCCGGCGTCCCATTCGTGAGTGACAATCTCGATGGTGATCTGTTGTGCCTTCTGGTTAAGCACCTTTTTTATATCCTCAGATAAAATCCGGGGGTGAGCCACGAGGCGGACATGGTGCCGTGCATGGGAGAGGAGCTCGACGAGTTTTTTCTGGACGGCAGAGATCCCGTACACGTTCCAGATCAGCTCCTGCCCTGCCCGCTCGGTATTCATGCGTTCCCGGTGGATTGTCAATAAGGCTTTCTTTGCCTGATCTGCGTCCTGCTCGATACGGGAGAGCAGGTTACCAATTCCGTCGTCCGGGTCCAATGCCGCAAACCGTTTGGGGGAGGACTGGGATACCGATACCAGATCCTTTTCTTTGAGCTGATCCAGTACCGGATAAACCGATGCGCGCGGCACACCCGAAATCCCGTGGATCTCTGTTGCTGTGGCACCGTTCACCCGCAGGAGTGCAATATAGACAAGAGCTTCATATTTGGTCAAACCAAGTGATTTTAAGGAATCGACAATCCGTACGGACTCCTCTGCTGGTCTGGTCATTGAAACATTCCTTTATATCCAGCAATAATAAATGTTGTTATAATAACAACAACAATGAATAAAAACAGATGATAACTTCACGTGATCGTTCATGGATGTCCGCACCATAATTGCCCTTGTCCTGCTGCTTGCATGCTGCGCTGCACCTGTACTGGCCGCGACAAAATATATCGATTCAAGCCCCGACCTGTCGGCGGCAATCTCCGGTACCAACGAGTTCTCGCCGGGCCAGGATGCGACCATCAGCATTATCGTACAGAACAACGGCCTCAATACGTTCAAATTCGTGGACTCCGGCACGATTGAGCGTGATGACCTGCCCAATACCGCAAAACTCGTGACCATCGGGCTTGCATCAGGCAACGCCCCCATCCTCATCAGGACTGACCCGCAGAGAGTGGGTGATATCATGGGAACCGGCACGGTTACGGTGAAGATACAAGCGAAAATTCTGAATAATGCGACAGCAGGCCAGTACGAGCTCCCGCTCATCATCCAGTATAAATACCTCGCATCGTCGGACCAGGAAGCAAGCGAGAACATCCTGTTCCTGTACAAAGCGGTAAACCAGACCATCCCGCTTGTTGTAAAGATCAAACCCCGCGTGGATATCGAGGTGCTGGAAGCAACGCCCGAGAACCTGAACGTAGGGATGGAAGGGTACCTGAACATCAGGATAAAAAATACCGGTTCAGTGGATGGGAAACAGGCGACATTGAAGATTACCCGCAACGGGGAAAGCCCGATCATCCCGACGGACACCAGCGTATTTGTCGGCGATTTCCCGCGGGGAGAGGTCATCACCTGCCGGTATAAGGTCGCAGTCTCCGGCAACGCGGAGAAGCAGACCTATCCGGTTGACGTGTCAGTTACCTATGAAAATAACGAGGGGGCCGTCATCACATCTTCACCCTATACCCTCGGGATTCCCGTCGGCGCCAAGACCAAATTTCTTGTGGCCTCAACACCGGCGCAGGTGACTGCCGGTTCACAAGGAGTAATCCTCGTGGACTATCAGAACGCCGGCGATACGACCGTCTATAATGCACAGTCACGGATCACGGCCGTTGACCCCTTCTCAAGCAGCGACGACACCGCATACCTCGGTGACCTGAAACCGGGCGAATCCGCGACCGCCCGGTATGGTATCAGCGTCAGCGATGCTGCGGTATCAAAGGAATATTCGTTGGACAGTGAGGTCCGGTACCGCGACGCGCTCTCCAACAGCCAGATCTCCGATACGCTCAAGGCAAGGGTCCTTGTCACTCCAGGTTCCGGCACGGCAAACCCGCTCTCAAATCCCCTCGTGCTTCTCATTATCATTGCAGCGATCATCGGCGCCGGGTATTATGTGCTTGTAAGGCGAACGAAGAAGTGATGCTCGGGTGGGAAGGGGAGCTTCCTGAACCATCGGTGCGGACAATCAAGGAGATGCGCTCCGTCCTTGCCGAACCTGAATGTGCGTGCGAGGCACCCCTCTATTTTATGTACCGCGACCTTGCCCGGTCTGATAAAGACTGGCAATGGCTCCACACCCACCACCTGAGGTACGACCTCACCGTCATCCCCCCCCGGGACCTCTGCGGCGAGTATGTCAAGACCAAGGGTCATTACCATCCGAAGAACGTCCATGGTGTCGGTTACCCGGAGATATATGAGGTGCTGGAAGGTACGGTGCACTACCTCCTCCAGTCCCAGCCCCTTGATGACGTGGCGCTCGTATCTGCCCAGGCAGGGGATATTGTCATCATCCCGCCGGGGTACGGCCATGTCTCGATCAACCCGTCATCTGAAATGACGCTCTCCATGGCAAATATCGTCTCGACAGCGTTTGAGAGCGAATACAAACAGTACGAGAACCTGCAGGGTGCCGCATACTACGAGATGATTGGCGGGGAACTCAGAAAGAACCCGCATTACCTAGGGGTGCCGCCGGCAAGGTGGCTGGACGCAGCAAGCGGGCGCGGGAAACACCGGTTCTGGAAAGGGCCGATCTATACCCTGATCGGCAACGAGGACGCGCTCGCCTTCCTCAATCATCCGGAACAGTATACCGGGATCCTTACGGTGCTCCTGAAAGGTTAGGTGCCCCGAGGCGTTTGTGCTCGCTTTTCTGTACCAGCGCAAGCACCTTTTCTTCGGTGGGGCTGGATGCTTTCCACTGGTTCTTTTCAAGACGTTGTAATGCCGCATCGATCTCTTCATACGAGAGCCCGATCTCGCCTTCATCGCTCTGTCCTGTCCAGAGCCCTGCTGAAGGAGCTTTTTGCATGATCTGGTCTGGGATCTTCATTTCCCGTGCGATGACATACACCTCGGTTTTGTACAGGTGGAGGAGGGGCTGGATATCTGCTGCGTTGTCCCCGAACTTGGTGCAATAGCCCAAGAGGTATTCGCTCCGGTTCGAGGTGCCGCAGACAAGCCGGTGTTCACCATTTGCATGATAGTAGAGGACAGCCATCCGGATGCGTGCCATCAGGTTGCCGAGA
>JAPKXV010000013.1 GCA_026394635.1 Methanoregula sp.
AGTCTTTTATGTGAGAGAGCAACTGGTGGAGCCTGACAAGTTCGTCTTTTTTCATTCCGATACTTCAGACACAACGATACTTTTACGCAGCAAAAAACCTTGTGCCAATGGCGGGTATCGAGTCACTGAGCGTTAAGCATGAGTACGATCCACAGCGAGGAACGCGATGCGAAGCATGGCGTGACGAGCGTGCGAGAGCAGCCGTCATCGCCGGAACGGAGCCGAAGCGGAGTGACAAGATGAGGGCGTCGTCATCCCCCCGGTACACCGAAAACAAAAGCAGCCCGGTGATGTGAAGCGAACCGTAGTGCAGTGAGCGCAAACGAGCGGAACAAAGGTGAGTGAACATGACCGGGCGTTATCCTCTCAACCTGCCACAATGGTTCCCCCCTCAGCATGGTGGGGTAATCTTGGGAGATTACCAAACACTGCTTTTAGTTTACCACAACAAAATAAGTTTCAACAAGAACTGGAAATACCTGACAAACGGAAAAATTGTATTACTCTACACATCCTGTGTTCCCTTTAAAGAACCAGTTCCTATACACAATCGGCGTGATGATCGTTGTCAACAGGCTCATTAAAACAAGCACAACATACACACTCTGTCCGATGATACCGGCTTCAAGGCCAATGAGGGCGACGATCATCGCCACCTCCCCTCTCGGTGCCATACCAAACCCGACAATAAGCGAATCCTTCCGTTTCATACCCATTGCCCGTGCCGGCAAACCACAGCCGATCAATTTGGTAACGATTGCAACGATAGTGAGCACGATCAGGAACAGGAAAATTTCAGGAGTAATCGCTTTTACATCCGCAATGATACCGAGCGACACAAAGAAGATCGAGGCGAAGATGATCTGGAGGTATTCAGCTCCTTCCTTGAAGTTCTTGCTATGGTTAAGTTCCACCCGCTCAAAGGAGACTCCCGCGATGAATGCACCGACAATCGCAGAAAGCCCGACAGCTTCCGCACACAACGCATAGAGGAACGCCATCATCATGGCGAAGATGAAGATAAACTCCGGGAACTTTTTGCAGAACCCGGTTGCATCAAGTCGTTCGATATACCGGCTTACGATAAAGATACCGAATGCGCCGCCGATGACGATAAACGCGACTGCTTTGGTGGCAACGAGTGCGATGCTTCCTGCTGACAGCGATCCGCTCACGGCATCGGCACTTATTGAAAGTACAAGAAGACTGAGCACGTCATCAATAACCGCAGCGCCGATAATCGCCTTTGCCGCTTCAGTCTGGAGTTTCCCGAGTTCCTTTAACACGTTTGCCGTAATGGCGATACTGGTCGCGGTGAGAGCGGTCCCGATGAAGATTGCACTCGCTGTATTGAACCCGAAGAGGATCGAGATCCCGTAGCCCCCGATCCACGGGATAATGACCCCCACACCGGCAATCACCCCGTTTCGGATGGAGAGGATCTCTTTTACGTCAAATTCGAGCCCGATAACAAAGAGCAGGATCACAGCACCGAGTTGGGCAAGACCCCGGACAAAATCGGTATAGGTAATAAGTCCCAATGCACTCGGACCAACAAGGAGCCCGACGAGGATGAGCCCGATGACCGCTGACTGGTTGATCCGCGAAGCGATGAGGTATCCTCCAAGGGCAACGAAGAGGAGCAGGCTCATCTGGAATTCCGGCATCGCAAAAAGGCTTTCCATCGGAGTGTATTGGGACGGGAAATGTGAAAAATGTTTAGGATTATGGGAAAAATATGAGATATGCCGGGGTATACTAATCAAAAGTTACGGTTGTACGCCTTTATTTTCCCGTATGATAAGAACCGGCTTCTTTGCCGTATTTGCCACAGCAAATGCCGTGCTCCCGATTATCGAATCCTCAAACCAGCTTTTCCCGTGTGGACTCATCGCGATAAGGGACACATCATCTTCTTCGGCAACCGACAGGATCATCTCTGTCGGATCTCCAACCCTGACGTGATGAGTAACTAAAAAACCCGTTCCGTCAAGCCCTTTGGAAATTTCCTCAAGATGTGTATGAGATTTATTTACTGTATCGTCAATTTCATCTTTATTCCCGCTATCGGTTACGACATGGAGAAGAATGATCTCTTCAATCCCTTGTATGCCCCGAACAAAAGATAATGCATCGCCCGCGTGCCGGGAAAAATCCAAGGGCAGGAGCAATTTCGAGAAGATCCGGGGGCGGGTCTTTTCACCGGGGGTTCCTGCAGGACTCTCCATTGGATACCCCCGCATGATAAGGACGTTTGTTTTTGCATCGCGCACTACATCAGATGAAATACTCCCTAAAAAAAGGTCGTGTATCAGGTTTTTTCCCCGGGCACCTATGATAATTAACGATACGTTCTCTATCTTTGCAGTTTCCAGAATATTTGTTGAGATAGTACCCTCCTGCCTGCCAGAGATTAGCATATTGACGAGGGTTTGAACTTTCAGACCAAGATGGAGAAGATACTCTTTCTTTTCTTCCATGAGGATTTTGGCATTTTCTAATTCCAGGTTGTGGGATACCCCGATTATTGAATGATCTGTGGCATCCACGACGTGTAAAAGTATTATTTCCTGTATGCCGGGGATCTCCTTGATATAGTGAAAGATCTTTTGGGAATACACTGAAAAATCCGTGGGAAATAATACCTTTTTAAACATTATTCGGTTCCTTTGACAGAGTATTAGGAT
>JAPKXV010000010.1 GCA_026394635.1 Methanoregula sp.
ATATCATGAGTAGCAATAAATATTCCAGGGAACCATTAAGCATCTAACTCAAATGAGCTGCGCCCAAGAATGGGAGAGTTATCTTCATTACGAACAGTTTATGTGCCACTGATTTTCTACAATAATATATGTAATCGTGAAAAAGCGGTACTTAAGGGTGGGCCTCACCGCACGTATACCCTAGTTTCTCCAAGAACTCAAATATCATCCGCTCAAATTCTGCCGGGTTGTCGATGTGGAGAGGATGGGTAGCTTTCGGTATCTCCGCAAATCTGCTCTCGGGAATCATATTACTCATTTCTCTGGCAATCTCTTCACTCATCACCCGGCTCTCTTTACCCCGTATGACGAGGGAGGGGCAGCGGATATCCCTGAGGTACGGTTTCAGATCATACCGGTCAAAGTGGAAAAGGACCTCCCGGTCAAACTGGCCGTGGAATTTGCCATCTTGTCCCTTTGAGAGAGCAGATACGGCGATATCGTGAAGAATTCTTTTGTCGGCATAGGGACTATTTTTCTGAGCCTCGCTGACATACTCATCAATCGATTCGTAGAATACCGGCAGTTGTTTATAGAGGTTGAGAAGATATTTCCTATTCCATTCCGGCGGACAGGGCTCGATATCGGCATGAATGAGACCGGATACCTTTTCAGGCCGCAGGCAAGCATAGCGGGTTGCATGTAAGGCTCCCATCGAGTGCCCCATCAGGACGAATTCGGTCAATTGAAGTGCGTCGATCATATTATCCAGATCAGTCACGTAATCATCACAACTATACGCCGGCGGTGTAGCCCAGTCGCTCAAGCCATGGCCTCTCTGATCCACGGCAATGACTCTCAAAGAGTCTTCTGCATTACGGGCGAAATGGTCCCAGATGTGGGCGTTGTCTCCGATGCCGTGGAGGAGAACCATGGTTCGGGCTCGATCGCTTCCCCACTCCAGATAATGCAGACGCAAGCCGCCCGCATGTATGAACTTGTCTTCAGGCCGGTTCTTCATAGAGACTACCAGTACCACATTCTCAAGTTTTCTGGTAACTACTAAGTGACAAAATTTTCTTTACACAAACGCCGCATCCCCTATTCTGTCCCCGCCCCAAGGCACCTTCCTGTAAGACAGACGAACGAATCAAACGCATCACCCTTTTGGGTGAGAGCCAAATCATTATCAAGGAGAATTGCAAATGAAAAAAATCCTGATTGCAGCGATGATAGCTTTCTTTGTCTTCGGCACAACATACGCTTTTGCACAGTACACTGATGACCAAGATAAAAAGGAGGAGAAAAAGGACGACGCTAAGAAAGCGCCGAAAGGGAAGAAGGGAGAGAAAAGATGGTTTGAATTGCGTTCTTTCACCGTAACACCGACGACCATGACATATGAAGGCGGCCAGATAACCGTGTCCGTCACGGTTAGCGATAATGTGGACGTGCAGACCGTCATCGCGATCCTGATCAACCCAAACGGCCAGCAATCGCAGGTGCATATGACCCGGGTGAGCGGGACTCCGAAGGACGGCG
>JAPKXV010000146.1 GCA_026394635.1 Methanoregula sp.
AAAATCCCGGTGTGGGCATCCCATGCGGATGAGGTGTTCCGGATACCAGACGGTTTTATGCGTCTTGCATATTCAAACATCTGTGATGCAGAAGCGATTGCGCACCCGGAGAAGCAGATCTATGGTCTCCAGTGGCATCCGGAAGTGAGCCATACTTTTGAGGGAAGACGGGTCTTCGAGAACTTCAATAAAATCACGCTGGATCATTGTGGATAACCAGGCATGAGGATATTTTTTACAAACTCTTCACGTTTACGGCAATAGATACGGGCGAGAAAAAAAGTGCAGCAGAGTTTGACCGGCATACAATCTTCTTCCGGTTTATGTATTGGCACAGAAGCAGACCCGTTGAAAACGGTCTCTGGAATTTTCCCAGTAACCTCATCAATGAGAAAAAATCCCGGCAAGGCTATCTGGCGCTGTGAACCGGCATTGCCAAAAAAATCAACCGGCACGTGTTCTCTCATAAAATGCCTGACACCGGGTAAGATCCAGGATTTGTGGGTATGGTTTTCAAGATTTTTTTCCTGAAATTAAAGGTGTTATTTTTATTTTCCTCTCAATAAATTACATTTTCATTTCGAATTTTTTAAAAAAGTTATAATCACCTATTTATATACATACAAATAATCCTCATACCGAAGGTAACATGATGAGACGTATGCTTTTAACTGGCATCCTTATCGTCGGGATAATTCTTGCCGCAGGGTGCATTACCTCTGAAAAGAGAATAACCCCGACAGGGGATACTGTAAATAAATTGGGTACAATTTCCTTTGTTGGTGAGGGGGGGGGCTTCTATGGGATTAATGCTGATGATGGAAATCGATATGAACCCATAAACCTTTCCGATGATTTAAAGGTTGATGGAAAACGTGTCGCATTTACCGGCATGGTGCAGAATATTGCGACCACCCACATGTGGGGTATACCCCTTGAAATAACGCATATTACCGCCATTTCCGCCCCACTCACCGAAACAGAGAAATCTGTCAATATAAATGCTATTGTGAAACAAACTCAAATTGGCACGAACGTAAACTGGATTTTAGTTGATGATGCAGGTAACCAATATACAGCTGAAAACCTGCCAGAACGATTCCAAGTGGACGGATCGCGTGTTTTTGTGAGTGGAACGGCAAAATCTTTGGATGGTTCAAAGATTAACCTTAAAATCCAAGATATCCAGCCCCAACCTCCCATTCCTCCCTCAATTCCGACAGGAACCAATGTTGTTCAAAATGGGACGATTATGTGGATAGAAATGGAAGGTGGTTTCTATGGGATTATCGGGGATAATGGAATCGACTACCTACCTTTGAACCTTAATTCGAAGTTTATGGTAACCAATACGAGAATACGGTTTGAAGGAACGGTCGTTGATACCCCAACAATTTATATGTGGGGGTTACCCGTAAATCTAACGAGAGTTGTAAGGGTATAATACATTTTTTTTAATCCAAAATTTCTCGATTGCGGTGATGAGATAAAGCATCCAAAATCGTGTAAATCTCATTTTCAATCATCAGTGAGTTGGATTCTTCCGAGCCCTGAAATAAACATACCACGAACACATCCGGTTATTGGAAATCTCCAAGGTAGAGGATAGTGGGATAAATCCGGAGACTTTACGAGGGGGTTCGGACAGGATTACCGAACGCTGATCCGGTGAGTGAGGAATTATACGTGGGGGCATACCCCTCTATACCCGGAATATCAGGAAATGAGAACCTTACTGCAGGCAGGCTGTTTTCCTGCACCCATAAAGAACCACGAACTTTCATCTGTCGTTTCTTTTTAAAAAAAGGTGAACTGGGGAGTTATTGAATGTCAATTGCCCATCCAATATTTTCAATCCAAGCCGCGTCAGTCCACCGGAATTTGGTAATTTGCGGGTAATACATTCCATCGGCGGGTACAACAAACTCTACAATCTCGAAGTTGTTGCTAGCACTGGTTGAAGATGCTATAACCGGTCCGGTAGTAGAACTCTGTCGTACATAGAGATCGAGATCCGCATTGAGTGTATCGGTACCCGTTCTGGACGTTATCTTTGAGTTCCATACAAGAACCATGCGTACTTTCTCGCCTTTAGTGAGATACACGGGCGTAAAGGAGGATGCCGCACCAGTTCCCTTGGTAAGGGTGAATCCTTGCCACAGTCTTGAATTCTTCGCGATCTTGATGGCCTCACCCGCATTGATTCCACCAACACCATCCCGGTCGCTCAACCGGGAAGATCCTTCAATGTTGTGAGTTGCAGAAGCCATAATAATCGCTTTGGTTGTCTCTGGCCAGGTATTCAACGTGGGTACAATGTACCTGAGATGCGCGGCCAGACCTGCCACTGCCGGGGATGCAAAGCTAGTTCCGGTTCCTATGTCGCCAATCCAGGGGGAGGCTATTATAGTTGACATAAGTCCGGGGCCGCTTGACGTCGCTGTACGCGCATGCGCTCCAACCGCGGCAACCTCGGGTTTATCTCTGCCAAAGGAATTGTACGACGTGGAAGAATATGCCATATCATCGTCAAGCCAGTTGTATGCGGTTTGCCGGTCATTAAATGAACCCACTGTGATGGCATTGAATGCAACGGCCGGATTCTGCATATAGCAGCTGGGTCCAGTGTTGCCGGCTGAAAAGACAATTGTGGGATATGGACTCCTAAGTGTGACGTAATCAGCATACAAGGTAGATGAAGAGTAGCTGGTTGGTGCAGTACAGGTCGAAAATCCCCAGCTGTTGCTGATGACACGAGCGCCCTGTGCAATTGCCCAGTCCTGCGCCTGGATTAAACTACTTTCTCCCATATCATAGGCGTTCGCACTTAATACCGCAGGACTGCTCCACAGCATCCCATGATAGGGCATATTTGTGCTCGCAATTACTCCTGCACATGCTGTTGCATGGGAACCAACCGAGCCGCTGGTCCACTGGTGTTGCCCAGACAGGGGGCAAAAGCACCGTCGGTATTGCAGTGTTGGTGTTCTTCTCCATCGTGTTATCAACCGTTACATACCCCACATCACTTTGCAATGCGAGATCCTTCACTTGCGCTTTCGTGACCTTCGCAAAGACGAGTGGCGCGTAGATGCTTTGATAAACAATCTCCACCTTCTTTGCTTTCAGGGAGTCAACAAATGGTTTTACCTTACTTGCAATATTTGCCTTTGCATCGGTCTCCGCTTGGGCGATATTTCCCCCCGCCGCCTTATCGACAACAGCACCGTCGTCTGTCCCGACCCAGATTGCGACAACGATAGTATCATCGTCCTTCATTTTGTCGATTTTATCCGTCAATATCTGGGCGATCTTTTCTTTTTTTACCTGCTCGACAAACGGTGTTGCGTCTTTCTCCGCAAGCTGGTCGGATTGTACATTCAAAACATTCTGATCCAATTGTTGGTCCAATTGTGGATACCCAGCAAAGTCATTAGCTTGTGCATCATCAGTCTGCGCAGACACTACTGTCCCGATTACCATTGCCAAAAATATAATTGTCGACAGAATCAGGAATGTTCGCCATTTCCCCTTACCCATGTTTTCATCACCTCAACAAGAATACCAGAGATATCCTCTGCTGATGAGTTTATATGAGTTAATATAGCATTCAAGTATTTTATACAACCCCAATCTGGCAATGACAAAAAAATTGGTTTAAGATTTCCTGATTATAATAAGTATGGCTCCTATTGCACCAAGAATCACCAAGATCCCAACAGGGGATGCCGGTGTCGGAGTGGCACTCGGCCAGGGAGTGATAGGTTTTGCAGTGGATTTTACGGTTGTTTTTACCGTTGTCGCAGTTGTGGTGGGTGCTGTTGTGATGGTAGTCGTTTCCTTTGCCTCAGCAATGAGTATGGCTATCAAATTAGCGTGGTTTCCTGCCGTCAAGGTGGTAATGCCCGACCAGTCCTGATATCCGCCTTTCTGCACTAGGATTGAGTACGAACCGGGGGTGAGGTTATAGAGTATCAGGGGTGTATATCCCTTGTAGCTAGATTTCAGGAACACCTTTGCGCCAGAGGGATCTGAATTAATGGATATGCTGCTGTTGACACTTGGTGTTATTGTAGCAGTTGCCGTTGCTGTCGGTGTAGCGGTAATGTTTGCTGTTGGTGTAGCAGTTGCCGTTGCTGTCGGTGTAGCGGTAATGTTTGCTGTTGGTGTAGCAGTTGCCGTTGCTGTCGGTGTAGCGGTGATGTTTGCTGTTGGTGTAGCAGTTGCCGTTGCTTCGGTGTAGCGGTGATGTTTGCTGTTGGTGTAGCAGTTGCCGTTGCTGTTGGTGTGGGAGACACTTCAGCACATACCCCACCAAAAAGAAATAGGATCATGACAAGCAGACAAAGGAAGAAAAAAGATTTTTTCATTATCTCACGCTCTCATATTTCAGTTAACTTAAAAAAGACCTTGCTACTTAACATCAGATAAATTTTGTGGCTCTTTTCCCAGTTTAAGATTCTCAATTCCAACAAGCGGATTTTCTTTTTCGATAAATTGCAGCGCAATAATCGTCAGAACGTGTGCATGTCCATCACTCATTACGTGGGGCGCTTAGAGTCGGGAGCTGTGTGCGCGAAAGTGTTTAGCAGGGGACTGTTATCTTTGACTATTTTTGTTCTCACAATCTCCTTCCCGCCAGCATTTATACCTGAAAAGCAGAATGGATGATTATGATGAAATGGCGTACTAAGATTTGTTTGACGGTCATGCTGGGAATTTTACTTTTGGTCTTTCCCGCTATTGCGGCAATCAATACGATCTCGCAGGGAAACACGGTTTTTCTTGGGGAAGACGGGCTGG
>JAPKXV010000413.1 GCA_026394635.1 Methanoregula sp.
TTGTGTTTACATAGTTTTTACAAAAATGGTTATACCCTTTCTGGTATTGTACAGTTCAACTGGCATGAAGAATAATTTTATTATATACACAGCACTGGTGTGATTTTTAAAAAACTACTCGGTATTTTTGGAAAGAATCATTTTTTGTTGTATTCTGGAAAGGGTAACGACGCGAGTCTTTATCCAATGACTCCTTTTAAAAAAATAGACATGATGTCATTGTTGAAATTTTTATACAAGGGAACATGGGATACACCTGAACCTGTCCTGCGGGGAACCAGTTTATTTTCCGATGTTGCGGTAGATGAAGAGTCCCGTGAGTGCGCAGACTACCGATATGATAATGATGAGGATAGCGAGGCTGTTGGTGAAGTACTGGACGATTGCGCCTGTGCATACCGAAAGCCAGATGATTAAGATATCTCGCCCTGATCCAATGCGCAGCATATATGAACAACCCATCATTATTCATCTTTACTTATAAAGTTCTCGTTTATTATATTAGATCGATAGTGAGAGCGAGCACGTTAAAAAAAATGAAATGAAACGAGAGAAAAAATCGAAAAATGAATAAAACCCTGATATTTTAATTCAAGCCTATGCCGAGATTTGAACTCGGGACTTCCTCCTTACCAAGGAGGCACACTGCCGGGCTGTGTCACATAGGCTGGTAGTTTGGCATGAATCTGCACCATGCGGACAACGGGTTTAATCAGGTCTCTTTACCCGACATGTAGATACGTTGGGAGTGATCGTAATAAAACATTGCGGAATCCCCAACCGTCGTTTTATTTTGAGGTTGCATGGGATGAACGGCAGCCACAGCGTTTACCGGATTGCCATTAACCGTTCAATGCTTTTCAGTACACCGTCATAGGTGGCGACTTCGATGACCGGGCGGATCCCGGCCTTTTTTATAATTTTCATTACCGGAGCAAAATCAATGGTACCTTCTCCAACCGTTGCATGGGCATCGGTTTTCCCGTCATTGTCATGAAGGTGGAAGTGACGGATGGGAACAGAAAGGAACCCGTCAAGACAGTGGTTCTGGTGTGCATGCCCCACATCCAGTGCAAACCCGACATCACCGATGAGGGGCAGTTCACCGGGAGTCTTGAGCAGGAAATATTCCCAGTCCCCCATATTCTCAATATAAAACGGGATGCCGTACTCACCGGAAAGGCATTTGAGTTCGCCAATCGATTTCCTGCACTGCTTCTCGGCTTTCTCCCGTTCTTCCACCCATGCGAAATAGCCGGGGTGGACAACAACACCGGCGTTCACTTCGGCTGCAATTGCAAAACACTGCCCAGTCACCTCAACGCTTGCTCTCCGGATCGGTTCCAGCAGGCTCGCAATATTGGTACCCCGGCACGGGGCGTGGATCGTGAATTTCGCGGAATAGCTCTGGAGGAGTTCGGGGTCCTCAAGATAATGAAGCCCTTCGTCCATAACCTCGATAAAATCTGAAATGGCAGCGATCCGTTCAAGTGCAGAGGGAAGCGGCTGGTCATGGAGGCAGAAGGTTGAGACACCGAACATATACAAGAAGGTGGCGTCCGGGATAATTATAGCCGTTGGGTCAGGAAATTATTTTTTTATCCCCGTATGAAAAATTATTTTTTTATTGAAACTTCCAGCTGCGGGAACGGGATCTGGATCCCCTCTGCAGAGAACCGTTCCGCAATCCGGGAGTTCACTGCATCTTTGACTTCATCCGGGAGATTGTATGCCTTTGCCCAGACATAGAGGACAAACTTCATGCCCGAATCTCCGAATTCGAGGAAGAAGACTTTGGGTGCAGGGTCTGCGAGAAGGTATTGTGTTGTGCCAATGACATTTTGGGCAATGTCAAGTAGGATCGCTTTTACTTTGTTGATATCGCTGCCATAGGCAACACTGACTGGAATGGTGATGCGGAGTTTCTGGTCCGGCATTGCATAGTTCACGATGATGTTGGTGGTGATCTTGTTGTTGGGAATCGTGACGATCTGGGAGTCCAGCGTCCTGATGCGGGTGCTCCGCGGTCCGATGCTGACAACGTCCCCGACATACGTATCGACCTTGATACGGTCGTTTATCTTGAAGGGTTTATCCACCGTGATGATGGCCCCGCCAAAAAAGTTTGAGATGATGTCCTGTGCAGCCAGCGCGATGGCGAGACCGGCGATCCCGGCACCGGCAAGGAACGGGGTGATATCCACTTTAAAGGTGGCAAGGATGAGGATGACCGCAGCGAACCAGATCACGTATTTTGCGACGAGCTCAAGCAATTCGACGAGCCGGTCATCCCAGTCACTCTCCGATCTTTTGGCGAATGCATGGCCGTATATGAGGATGATATCATGGAGAAATGACGAGATGACCCATGCACCGATGAGGATATAGAACGAATTGATGAACCGGTCATCGAGCAGCCACTGGTACTGGGCGGGCACGATGCCAAAATACTTCAGGGCAATGTAGACCGAGACCGCGATGATGGTGAACTGGAGTGGTTTTCCGATCGCGGCGATGATGATATCGTCCCATTGGGTTTCTGTCGTATCTGCTTTGGTCCTGAGCCAGCTGACGATCAGGCGTGCGATTATTGCGAGCAGGACCCCGAACAGGACGGTCACTGCGGCGTACACATATCCCATTTCCATATGCGTACAGCTTATGTGGCCGGGTTCTATATATCTATAGGATTTCATGGCGGAGAAGACAATTTTACAGACGCTTGAGGAGATCACTGACCGCGACGTGTGCTTTATGCATATCTGCGGAACTCATGAGGCTGCAATCGCACGGGCCGGGCTCCGGTCGATCCTTCCCAAACGGCTGAAGATCGTGATGGGGCCGGGCTGCCCGGTCTGCATCACCCCGCAGGGCGAGATCGATGCTGCGCTTGAGCTGGTGGAGAAGGGGTGTATTGTAGCGACCTACGGTGACCTGCTCCGGGTGCCGGGGACAAAAGGCTCCCTTGAATCGTGCGGCGGCGATGTGCGGGTGGTGCAGGGCGTTCATAAAGCGGTGGAGATTGCGCAGAAGACCGATAAGGAAGTTGTCTTTATCTCTGTCGGGTTCGAGACGACCGCACCTACGGTTGCGGCAACAATCCTCAATAAACCCCCGCAAAATTTTTCGATCCTTTCCTGCCACCGGATTGTGCCGCCGGCGATGAAGTGGCTGCTCGAACAAGGTGAGGCGAAGCTGGACGGGTTCATGCTGCCCGGGCATGTCTGCACGGTCACGGGATATGCGGACTATGAGCAGTTCCCGGTGCCGCAGGTTGTTGCCGGTTTTGAACCGGAAGATATCCTGCTGGGGCTTCTTATGCTTGTCCGGCAGGTACGGGAGGGGACGCACCGCGTAGACAATGCCTATCCCCGTGCCGTAACCCGCGAAGGCAATCTCAAGGCAAAAAACCTGATGTACGAGGTCTTTACATCATCGGATGTGGAATGGCGCGGGTTCCCGGTCATACCCGGATCAGGACTCATGCTCAAAAAAGAGTATGAGCAGTATGATGCGCAGAAGAAGTTTGGCATCGTGTTCAGGCATGTCGGGAAGCATTCCGCATGCATCTGCGACAAGGTGCTCCGCGGCATCGCCCAGCCTTCAGACTGTAAGATGTTTGGAAAAGCCTGCACCCCAAGAACACCGGTTGGCCCCTGCATGGTGAGCCACGAGGGCGCCTGTAAGATCTGGCACCTCTACCATACGAAGAAGGCATGAGGGATCGTCACTCCTTTATTTTTTTAATTTTCTGACAGTGCCTGATGCTTAATTCCGAGTCAGGCACGTGTGCACCATCTCCCTGACATTCTGCTCCATGTCCTCGATCCTCCTCACATCCCGGAGTTCGTCCATCCAGCCGATGAGGAGTTCTCCGGAGGGACGGATGCCAATATTAAAAAAAAAACGGGATGGCGACATCTGACACAGGCAAAATGCGACCCGCCTCTTCTGCCAGCAACGGAGAAGAGCAACCCTCTCTTTGTTTTATGCATAAACCGGCTTATTGCCAGTTCCGATGTCACAACTCTTAACATCATGTGCTGCTCGATTTACAATTTCCTTCTTTCCCAACGGTTGAAAAAATCTTTTTTAATAAGGGGAAAATTCAGATCCGATACCATAATGTCGTGAGTGATGACGAAGTGAACCTTCCAAAAAAAATTTTGATTGGAAAACTTCAAGTTCTCCGGGGTTCAGACTGGTGATCAGTCTTGGTGAACAGCTGGGCGGGATCATCGAGCTTATGAACGGGAAAGGAACAAAATTTATCAGAACAATCCATAAAAAAGCAGAATCAAAGGGTGCATAATGGAAAGACCAGCCATATTCATTGTTGAAGATGAACGGATTGTGGCAGAAGATATCGGGGAGACATTAAAAAAACTCGGGTATCTGATATCCGGTATCGCTGTGTCCGGGGAGTCAGCCCTTGAAAAGATCCGGGAGAACCTCCCCGATATTGTGCTCATGGATATCCACCTTGCCGGAACCATGGATGGCATTGAAGCTGCCGGACAGATCCACGTACTCTTTGACATTCCCGTTATCTACCTGACCGCGTATGCCGATAACAATCTCCTCGAGCGGGCAAAGGTCACCGAACCTTACGGGTACGTGTTAAAACCTTTTAATGATCGGGAGATCCATTCGGTCATCGAGATGGCACTTTACAAACATGCCATCAATGAGAAGATCAGGGAGCGGGACAGCACCATTCACGCCCTTGTCAACACCACATCAGACGCGATGCTCCTTCTGGATAATGACGGGAACATCCTTGCTGTAAATGAGCCGATGGCACAACGGCTTAACCGGAAGGCAGGAGATCTTGTCCACACCACCCTCATTGATCTTCTCTCTTCAGGATCGATCACTGTCCGCATAGCTGAAGAGGAGCGCCATGTGCGGGCCGGAACACCTGCGCATTTTATTGAAGAAGTGAAGGGCAGATGGTTTGAGAACAGTTTGTACCCGGTGAGGGATGGAAAAGGAAATGTGGCAAAGGTTGCGATCTACAGCCATGATATCACCGCAATGAAAGATATCGAATATAACCTTGCACAGGTGAACGCCCAGCTGGTATCGGAAAAAGAAGAGCTCCTCAAGTTTACTGCAGCCGTCGATGGAATGGATGACTGTGTGATCATCACCGATTACACTGGCAGCATCACGTACCTGAACCGGGCGGCAGAA
>JAPKXV010000127.1 GCA_026394635.1 Methanoregula sp.
CAATCGCCCGGATACTTGGATTACTGTTATCGAAAATATCACCGCTGATTAAGACGACATCGATATGTTCTTTATTGATACATTCAATCAACCAATTTAAAAATGATTCAAATTCTTCATATCGTTTTTTTCCATAAAGTGTATGGCCCAGATGCCAATCAGATGTTTGAAGAATTTTCATTTTGAAGCCTCAAAAAGCGTCGAAAAATCTCACGATTTTTCTATCAGTCCTAATATCAATAATTTGAGGATTATTGATATTTATATTGCAGCTCGTTATTGAAAAGATGACCTGATTGCCGGATCCATTTTCAGGTTAATTGACCATATATTCAGTTCATAAAAATGATTGATCCTCGCCATTTTTCTTCCGGCAGGTTAACCACATATCATGTCAGCGCAGTCTCTCCGGGTGTTTTAGGATGACGTTATTTATGATCGCGGACTTCCCGGAGAGATGCTGGATTTTTACATTGATCAATTCACCGCTGCTGCATCCGTAGATCCCTTCACCACTTGGCTTCTCCTCCCCACCGAGCGCCTCGTGCGGGAAGTCATGGATCGTATTACGAAAAAGGAGATTTGTGTTGTCTCCTCCCGCATCTGCACGCTGAAAGGATTCTGTCAGGTTCTTTTCCTGGAAAACCGGATAACTTCCCGCAGCGTCTCGAAAAGCGAATCGAAGTTATTGCTCACTCGCGTTCTTGAGGAGCATGCAGAAGAGGTTCCGCTATTCATTACACGCGATCATCCGTCTCCGGGAACGATAGATGATCTCATGACTTTTATGAATGTCACCCTGACAAGGAAGACGGCATTCCCCGAATGTCTCATGGGTCTCCAGAGCGAGAAGAGTAATCAGCTTGACACGATCATCACGGAATACCGGAACCGGCTGAAGGAACTGGATCTTGTTGATGGCGATACGATCCTTGAATGGACGATAGATCACCTGAACCGCTGCGACGCATCCCCACTCGGCACGGTCTTCATCTATGGATTCTATGAGCCCCTGCCGCTCGAACAGGATCTCTTCGAGGCAGTACGCGAGCATGCAGGGAAAGTAAACTTCTTTGTTCCTGACGGTATCGATCCGAATATTTTCAGGAGCAGGGATTCGGCGGGAAACCAGCCCGGATCTCAATTGGCATTTGATCTGTTATCGGTGCAGTTGCCAATCACCGGCATGTTCTCGGAAACCGGTACGCTCGCATCCGGAGATATTTTCCGGATGCAGACATTTCCCTCGCGCTATGCAGAAGTATATGGAATCGCAGCGGAGATAGGCAGGCTGAACGCTGCCGGCACTCCCCTTTCTGATATCGCCGTGGTTTTTCCGGATCTCCGTGGGGACTATGGGCTTATTGAAGAGGTGTTTGGTGATTTCGGGATCCCATGGAACGCGGCAGTCGGTCCCAAACTCTCCAAAGCACCGGTTGTCCAGTTCCTTATTGGGATTGCCGGTCTCGTTGCCAGCGGGTATACCCGCGAGAATATCGTCCGGTTTATTGGCAACCCCTATTTCCGGAAGGATGTTGTACCGGGCGGGACCTCCCACCTTGATGCCACGGAAGTCGATCTCGTTTCCCGGTATGCCCGGATTGACGGTCCCCATCCTTCATGGAAGAAATGGAAGGAGCAAATAAACTGGCTCCATAACGAGGTACTGGACCCAGAAAAAGCGAAGAACTACCCCGGCATTTCGGTTCATACGGTTGAACGGGTGCAGGAGGGGATCCGGATTCTTACCCGCGAGCTGGATGCTCTTGCCGGAAAGAAAAGTCTACGGGATTATATCAGTGGATTCCAGAACTTTCTGAAGTCATGGAACATCCCGCACCTGTACACCGCGCCGGATGAACAGACCACAGAGCAGGAGATCAAGACATACAAAAAATTCAGCACCCAGCTTGAGTCTCTTGCCATGGTTGCGTGGATCCCTGCGGATGAACCCATCACGCCGAATGCGTTTTCCCGGTTTATCACCGCCATTACCGAAGAGCCGGATGAGAGTGGCCGACAGGATTTGTCGGGTGTTGCTGTGCTC
>JAPKXV010000325.1 GCA_026394635.1 Methanoregula sp.
GCCAGCCCGATCATCGTTTCCCATCTGATCCACATGTTATTTCTCCGCCTGGATCGGAAGGATAACGGTAGTGATCCCGCTGTACTGCAGCCGCCGCTGGATGGCAAATGCGGTCTCATTGTGCAATATCTTCTGGAACGGGTTTTCGTGGCGGAATACGATCTGCCCGGTAAAGAATGTGGAATACGGGAACTCTTTTGCAATATTTTTGCACAGGGGGACAGCGAGGTCCACCACATCGGTGCCGATGTCCACACGGTAATCAGCAGCAAAGCCCAGGTCCTGTGCGAGGTCAACATATTTTGATAGCGCGGTCCTTGTTGATTGTGCCAGGGCATTTACTTCTGCCGAACCCTTGAATGTCCCGGAATCAACAACAGCAATCGAAACAAAAATAAAGTTCTCGTACACGCCCGGGAAGTTCTTTGTAATGGAATAGAACGTGTTCACCCCGAACCCGTGGAATCCGGTGACCAGCTGGACGGCGGTCATCTTATGCGGATCGACCGGATCGGTGTTCTTCACACCGGTTGTTGGAACGGTATCGAGCAGAACATCGAGTTTGTGCATCCCCCGCGTCACCTTCCGGTAATGCCCATGGATCACAAAACAGAGGGCAACCAGTCCGGAGGTCAAAAAGAGCGTAAGCCAGCCACCCTGGCCAAACTTCTCGAAGAGGGTGATGGTGAGGATTGTACTGCAGAGCACAAGACCTATAAGATGGATGGGGATGTGCCGCTTCCATTCCTTCTCGGTCGCCCGGTTTTTGTAGAAGAACCGGGACATGCCAAACTCAGAGATCGAGAAGGTGAGAAACACATTGATCGCATACATGGTGACAAGAAATATGATGGAACCGTGCGTGAAAATCATGAGAAGCAGTGCCGATCCGCCCATTACAAGGACACCGTTTGTCATCGTGAGGCGTTCGGAGAGCAGTGCAAAGGAGCGGGGGAGCCAGGAATCGATCGCCATGTTTGCCATGACCCGCGGGCCATCGATAAACCCTGTCTGCGCACCGACCATCAGCAGGGCCGCTTCGGAGAAGATCGTGACGAGCGCAAGAAGTCCCCCGAGAGGCCAGTCGCCAAATACTCTTGTAGCGAGCACTGCATTCAGTGTCTGACCCGGAACCGGGGCAATATTCCAGAGCAGGTAACAGAGAAAGAGTCCTCCGGAAAGGACGGCGAGGGAGATTGCCATATACGCCATCGTCCGTTTTCCGGTCTTGACTTTCGGTTCCCGCATGATCTGCATGCCGTTTGCTACTGCCTCGATCCCGGTATACGTACCACCCCCCAGCGAATACGCCCGCAGGAAGATTGCCAGCACCCCGATCATACCAATCGCTGCGAGGTCACGGGAGAGTCCTGTCTGGATCCCTTCAGCGACCGGTGCAATCTGGGGAGCATGGGCAAAGATCCCGTAACCAAGCAACAGGGCGTGTGCCACGATGAATACCAGAAAAATCGGGGCGAGTATCTTCACCGATTCCTTCACGCCCCGCAGGTTCATCATGATAAGGATCAGGATGAGCAGGCAGGCAAACACAAGTTTATACGGTTGGTAATGGTATGGCAGGAACGAAAAGATTGCATCGGCGCAGGCAGCGATAGAGACCGTGATGGTCAGCATATAGTCAATCAACAGGGCGCTTCCGGAGAGGACACCAGCCCGTTCGCTGATTGTATGGGTGGCGACAATATACCCCCCGCCCCCACTGGGGAAATGCTCGATGATGCGGGTATAGGCGTACGAGATGATGAAAACCGTGAGTGCGGTTCCTAACGCGAGAAAAATTGCGAGATATGTATGTTCTCCGAGTGCAACGAACGCTTCGGGCGGCCCGTATGACGAGGAGGAGACACCATCAGCGCCTAAGCCGATCCATGCGAGAAGGGGGAAGAGCGCAATCTTATGGAATATGCTCGGGTCTTCTATGTTTTTCTTGGCACCAATAATGGTACGGCGGGCACCATCCCGGATGTCCTCCCAGTTCCAGGTATCCTTAGGAAGGGCCGCAATACCACCATCCGGTTGCACTTCTTTGAGAAACCGTTGTTTTTCGGGGCATTCCCTTGTTGATTCTCTTTTCTTTCAGAATAATCTCTATGCACTCACATGATGTCTTACTTTATTCCTATTATATAACTTCTCAAACCGAGGACCTGAAGTTCACGCAAGACAAACGAGCATCAGTTCAACCGTAAAAAAAACATCGGTTGGCACAAAACCGGTTTTTCTATGGATGACCATGGGCCCTGTGCTGTAACCGGATCAATCAACGGACACAAAAAAAATTTCCTTATCCCAATTCAACTTTACTTGTTTATTAAACAACTAAAATTTAGTCCAGAATTTGAAAAACGAGGCTTTATCTTGTCTTTTAAGAAAATATCTAGGCTATGAGTATTGTCAAAGATGCCAAAAGCGGCATCGTCACTGATGAGATGAAGATCGTCGCTGCACAGGAAGGAGTGACCGAAGACTTTGTCCGGCGCAGCGTTGCCGAGGGCCATATTGTCATCCCCGTTTCCCCATACCGCAAGGTAAAAATCTGCGGCATTGGCGAAGGACTGCGCACGAAAGTGAATGCATCGATCGGCACATCGACCGATATCGTTGATATTCCGATGGAGCTGGAGAAGGCGCGGCAGGCGGAACTTGCGGGTGCCGATACCTTAATGGAGCTCTCAACAGGTGGGGACTTTGTCGAGATCCGCAAGCAGGTCATCGCACATACAAAACTTTCCGTGGGGTGTGTGCCGCTCTACCAGGCATTCATCGAGGCAGCAATAAAGGACGGCGCTGTCGTCAACATGAAAGAGGATGACCTGTTCCGGATCACTGCCGAACAGGCAAAACTCGGCACCAATTTCATGGCGATCCACACCGGCATCAACTGGGAGACCATCAAGCGCCTCCGGAACCAGGGCCGGCATGCGGGCCTTGTCTCCCGCGGCGGCGCGTTCATGACCGCATGGATGCTGCACAACGAGAAAGAGAATCCGCTCTATTCAGAATTTGACTACCTGCTCGAGATCATGAAGGAGCACGAAGTCACGCTCTCGATGGGCAACGGCATGCGTGCGGGTGCAGTCCACGATGCAACGGACCGGGCTGCGGTGCAGGAGCTGCTCATCAATGCGGAACTGGCCGATAAAGCCCACAATGAAAATGTCCAGGTGATTGTTGAAGGGCCAGGACATGTGCCTATTGATGAGATCGCGACAAACGTCACCCTTATGAAACGCGTTACGAATAATAAACCGTTTTACATGCTCGGGCCGATTGTCACCGACATCGCACCAGGGTATGATGACCGGGTTGCCGCGATCGGCGCTGCGATCTCTTCATCCTGTGGAGCGGATTTCATCTGTTATGTGACCCCGGCAGAACACCTTGCGCTCCCGACACCCGAAGAAGTTTATGAAGGAGTCATCAGCTCCCGGATCGCCGCCCATATCGGGGACATGATCAAACTGAAAAAGACACGGGAAGCAGACCTCGAGATGGGTCACGCCCGCAGGGATCTTGACTGGGAACGCCAGTTTGCCGTTGCGATGAACCCGTCACGGGCACGCCAGATCAGGGCAGAGAGGATGCCCGCTGATGCGGACGGGTGTACCATGTGCGGGGATTACTGCGCAATCAAAATTGTGAACCGGTATTTTAAATTCTGAATACTTTTTTCCCGTACGAATGAAGGTTTACCGGATACCCTGATCATGAACGCTTAATAGCACAATCCTGCCAATAGTGTACAGTCTTTCATGACTCCATTCCATCCGGTCTCTTCAAAGCAGGCGCTGCGGGATGATGCTAAAAAGAAGCGAAGGGCAATTCCGGAAGATGCGGTCACAAAAAAGAGCGCGCGTATCTACGCACACCTTCTGGAGTTAACAGATGGGTACGATCCAGTCATGGTCTATGTCTCAAAACCACCGGAAGTCGACACCCACCCGTTCATCAGGGATCTGTTAAGCAAAGGGCGGCGGGTGGTTGTGCCAATCATCGAGAAAGAGACGCGGACACTCCGCCTTTCCTATCTTCGGGATACCTCACTGCTGGTAACAAGCACGTTCCATGTACCGGAACCGATCGGAAATGAAATCCCGGCAAAAGCTTCGGATATTCAGACAGTAATCATCCCCCTGCTTGCCTTTGACCGGAGGGGAAACCGGCTGGGATATGGTGCAGGCTA
>JAPKXV010000141.1 GCA_026394635.1 Methanoregula sp.
AACCGCTCCAGGAACAGTTTGCCCAATTCCAGAAGGGCTTCCTCGTCATCAACATAGAGGACCTGGATTTTTTCTTCCATTAGGTATTCACACCTGCAATTCGCCACTTTCCTTTCGGCACCGTAATTTCGAAACTGGCACCTCTGCCCGGCTCACCGTTTTCGCGGATGGTAATTTCGGTGATTGAGAGAATTTCCCGTGCAAGGGCTAAACCAAGTCCGGTGTTCTTCCCAAACCCGCGATCGAATATTCTCTCTTTCTCATCAACAGGTACACCCACACCATCATCTTTGCAGACGATGACCTCATTTCCGTCTCTTTCCTGCATAGAGAACCGGATGGTCTTCATCCCATCGCCACCGTAGCGGAGTGCATTATCGATCAAATTGTAGAAAACCTTCTCAAAGAGCCGGTCAGCGAAGATCTCCAGATCTTTTGGGTCGATTTCGACTTTGACCTCACGCATCGGCAGCTCGACAACTGCTTTTTTAATGCTCGCATGCACATTCTGCCATTCGGGTGCTGCAATACCGAGTTCCTCATAATCCCGCGTGAACGTGATCTGCTCTTCGATAGTATTCACGATTTGCTTTTCTTTTTGGATGAATTCTTTGAGTGTTTCCGGTTTGTCAATAAAATCATGTGATATCTCGAGATACCCATCGAGCACCATCAGCTGGTTGAGGATATCATGACGGGTGATTTGCGAGAGCAGGGAGAGTTTTTGGTTTGCCGTTGCGAGCGATACCTCCACTTTATGACGTTTTGTGATGTCTTCGGTCAGTTTTATGTTGGTTTCAGCGAGTTCCCGTGTCCTTTCAGATACCCGATCTTCGAGACTGTGTGTAAGTTCTTCAAGTTTTTTCTGGGTTTTTCTCCGTTCTGCCACTTCAGATTCTAAAAATTCGTAATTCTTACGGATTTCCCAGACAAGGAGCGAGACAATTGCAAGCATCAGGATGAAGACAACGCGCCCCGGAAGATCAGTCGGAACCTGGCGGATTGCGCCTGATATTATGCTGCCAACAAGTATTGCAAGAGTGATCAGCCACGCGGTAACAAACGGGGCGGAACGAGCCTTGAGCCATACGGACATCAAAAGGAGGACGAAGTAGAGGATCCATATGATAAAGCCAAGGGAAAAAAAGATATCGGCAATGAAGATAATGATACCAAAGCAGATCATTGCGACAAGGATGAGTCGGTTTCTTTCTTCCGGGGTCTTACCAATATTTATCACAACAACCTCACAATGTCACGTTTGTTAAGAATTGATAGAATGTCTGATATAATGTACCTTATCCTGTGTTTCCGTCTGGGGGGTCTGTCCAACCCATTCCCGCAATCGCGAGCGTAACAAAGGTTTCGAAAAAAAGGTTCCGAAAAACGCTCAATTATTTCCTGGTTTGTTAATCCGGTTATACAAATTCACGGCTTCTGCAAAAATGAAATATATTCTTACGCAAATGTGCTGGTTGAACAGGATCTGACGAACCCTCTCTCTTAAAACACCCTCACCTTCGGTGATACCCGTTGAGCACAAAAAAAGTCCGCTTTTGTACCTGTGGCGGATGTGACACCAGGCCGATTCCGCATTCGTTATGTTTCCGGTTTATTTTTTGAGGTTCCCACGAAACGGTACATCCCTTTCGGCACCGTGATCTCGAATTGGTTACGCAGTTTATCAGATTTCAGGTTTTGTTTTAAAATCTAAAAGTCAGCGGGCTGTAAAAAGATATGGGAAAGCCTTTCAAATACGATGCAGGATTATATCAATACTTATTTATTTAACTATGTTTTGCATGTAATAAAGAGATATAAGGGGAACCCGGTTTTGGATATTACATGGATCCCTCGGCGGAACCCTGTACAGACAGGAATTGCCTTGGCACAGGCAGGAAAGGTACAGGAAGCGATAGAACTCCTTAACCGGGCTGTTTCCCGTGATCCCGACAATGGGGACACCCTGAATGCCAGGGCGGGTATATTATTCTCCACAGGAAGACTCGAAGATGCGCTTGCCGATTCAAGCCGTGCGATCGCACTCGATCCACATTCGCCAGATCTCTACGTAAACAGAGGAAATATACTCCGCCGGATGAAGAGGGTTGAAGAGGCGGGTGAGGATTATTCGAAGGCACTGGCGATCGATCCCGGTGATCCGGTCACCTGGTCACTTCTTGCCGGTATTCTCAACAAGCTGAAACGATATGATGACGCATTGACGGCATCGGATACTGCCATCAGAATTGACCCGTCGTGTGAGAACGCCTGGTACCAGCGGGGGAACTCGTTATTCGTTCTCGACCGGTTCGAAGAGGCACTCGACGCATATACCCATGCTCCCAGCGTCTACCCGAGTGACCGGTATGAATGGAAAGCCAGATCAGAGCGGCTCAAGAAAGAGGGGCGGGTTGAAGAGGCGAAAAAAGCTTCGGAATGGGCGGCGATGATTGCAATGAAGAGGTTGAATATTAAAAAGTGTGAGGCTGCGATAAAGAAAAAGGAAAAGTGAGGGATTAGGAGAGACGAAGGAACTGGTCCTCAATCCATTCTGTCACTTGTTCACCTTGTATGTCCTCCTCTGCCTTCCGCTCTTCGAGTTTTTCCCGTACCTTCTTAACAAGATCCTCTGGGCGCACAGGTTTAGTTATGTAACCTGCAGCACCTGAATTAACGGCTTTTATCGCATTTTCAAGGCTGGCAAACCCCGTCACCATAATGCACTTCATGGATGGTCGGATCTTTTTGATCTCGGCAAGGAGGATAGTGCCGTCGATGTCCGGGAGCTTGATGTCGAGGAGGGCGAGATAAAATGAAGTCTCTTGTGCTATTGACAGTGCCTGGGTGCCGCTCTCCGCAGTCTCTATCGTATACCCCTCCATTTCAAGGATCTGCCGGAACGTGGAAATAATCGATGAATCATCGTCAACAATAAGAATATCCTTCATTATCTGCCCTCCATTTCCTACTGTTTTGACCTGTATCGCCACAAGCTCCGTTGTGTCCAATAATACTGTGCGTCTTCCTTATTCATAAAATGGAGCCGTATTTCACCGATTACCAGTCTCGACCACGAGAATCCCATCGTGATAAGCATGATGATAGAGACAAACACCAAAAGGTCCATATTACCACACCTTACTCGTTCGACCAAGCGCCATATAATATGCATAGAGCTGGACAAACATGTTGAACCACGTGTAGAGTATCATCGGGACGAATAGGATTTTAACGAGTGCGTCACCAAGCTCGATGTCCTGGACAAATTTAAGACGATAGATCCCGTCAAGCCAGAGCACGAAAAGGACAAAAGCAGTCCACATATTCAACTGCCACGGGAACCCGGCAAGGGTGTCCATCACGATAAACGTGATGAGAAGAATCTGGAAGACCAGCATCACCCAGAAGAACCCGGCGTTCAGGATGTCCCGCCGTGTTGCACGGTTCCACCCGTGGGTAAACAGCGTATCGAGACCACCCCTGAGCCACCGCGTCCTCTGTATCCAGAGCTCATGCATACTGAGGGGGACATCTGTCCAGGCGAGCATGCCCATTCCGACCGTGACATGGTAACCCAGTTCCTTCATGCAGACGGTCAGTTCATAGTCCTCGGTGATGTTCTCTTCATCATATAAATGGTCATGTACCCCCCATCTCTCTTCCCTGTTTTTTTTCACTTCCAGGAGGGCAGAAAACCGGTAGACTGATGCCATCCCATGGACAACTTTGATCATACCGGTCTTTTCAATACGTGAAGTGTCAAACTCGGCATATTCCACGTGTTGGAAGTGCCAGAGGGCTCCCTGCCAGAGAGTCATCTTTTCCGGGCGTATTATCCCGGCTCTGGAACAGACCGCGCCAAGGGACGGGTCATGCCGGAACACATTCATCGCATTCTCTACAAAGTCCTCTGCAAGTATCGTGTCAGCGTCAGCAAATATGACGAAATCATATCCTTTTACCTGCATGAGTGCCTGGTTCATGGCACCGGATTTCCGGTGGGTATTATTCTGGGTCTCTGCGACCCGTACCCCAAGAGACCGTGCCACGCCCACCGTATTGTCCGTACTGTTATCAGAGATGACAAATACGTCCGTTTTGTATGTCTGGTTGAGTATGGACCGGATGGTATCACCTACAGTCCGCTCCTCGTTGTGCGCCGGAATAATAGCTAATACTTGTCTCTTGTCCATATTTGTGGTTGAATTACCCTGACATTGAACCAATAGGCAGGAGTATAAATATAGATGACATTTGTTGATATATTACTATGAAATCCATAAAAAAGAACCCGTCGAAAAGGTATTTTTTCCTGCTGTCGCCGGTGATAATTTTGTGTGTATTTTTTTTGGCGGCATCCGGTTGCGTATCTCAGCCCCAAAGCGGGTCGCAATCGCAAAATAGTACTGGAAATATCACCTCCCCCAATGGAATAGCGGTAACAGTTCCTGTAGCGACACTCAGTACGACTGCACCACAGCCGGTAACCACCTCGGTTTCGGCGAATGCGACGACCCCCCCAAGCAACCGGGAGATATATTACGGGAACATCGCGATCTTCATGGACCGTGAGGCATATGTACTCCTGCCCTTCGAAGATATTGGGGTTCCATACATGATGCCCGGGGAACGGTACACCATCCGGGTCACCTCAGATCACGCGATCTTTGTCTACGTCATGAACTCATACCAGGTTAGCCTGTTACAGACAAAGGATGGCGTTCCCGTGTATGATAGTTACGCGAGATCGTATGATTATAGGGGTCTGATGCCGATCTTCTCAATGGATAATATATACGAGGATGGGGGGACATTCACGGTCAAGCAGCCAGGCAAATATACGCTCGTCCTTGATACGCGCTTGTCCGAAAAAGATTACCGGGTGTATAATGAAGTTACAAAGGTGGCGGTCCGGATCCTGAGGGTGGAGTGACCCAATCGGATTTTTACCTGTTATCAGCCCTATATCTTTTTTAACCTGCCAGAACTCACGTATCTGCGGGATTTTCTTTCATGCTACGGTCTGGTGAGGTTGCACTATCTTTACATCACATTCCTGCACCAGGGAGACGGATCACCGCAGTGGTTCCTTCACCTACACGGCTTTTTATCTCAAGGGTGCCTCCCATTTCTGTGATGAGGCGCTTGCTTACGTTCAGACCAAGACCTGTCCCCTTCGGTTTTGTAGTGAAAAGGGGCTGGAAAACATTTTCAAGCGTTGCCTGGTCCATCCCTGTCCCCGAATCCCTGATCTCAATTTCATTGTAATCCCCTTCCCGCCGTGCCGATATATCAATCATGCCTTCTCTGGGTATAGCCTGAAACGCATTTGTCAGGAGGTTCGTTATCGCCCTTTTCATCAGGTTCCGATCGGATGTAATCTCGTAATTTTGGTCTATTCCAACCCGGACCGTGATTGTATCTTCATGGTCTATTGTGGCAATAATTTCGTCGAAGAACGTGCGGAGGGGGAACAGGGAACGGTTGATCTGTACCGGGCGTGCGAAGTCCTGCAGGTCAGAGACAATCTTATTCATGTAAGTGGACTGTTCATTCACCGTCATGCACATATCATCAAGGCGGTACTTCCGGATAACTTCACGTTCATCCGGGCTCATCTTCGCTATCTTCATATTTCCAAGGTAAATCGAATTTATGATTACCTGAAGAGGATTTCTCAGGTCATGACCAACCATCGTGGCAGTTTCCCCAATTGTCGCAAGGCGCTGGGCGTCTGATAACTCCTTTGTTCGCTCCTTCACGAGATCCTCAAGGTTTTCGGAATATACCTTGAGAGCTTTTTCAGCCTCTTTCTGGAGGGTGATATCACGCACGGTAGCCTGCAGGAGCTGCGTACCGCCGCTTTCAAGCCGGGACAAAAGGACTGTTGCCGGGAAATCGGTACCGTCCATCTTCCGGTGCGTCCATTCAAAGAATCTGGAGCCCTTTTCGAGGGCAAGGTGCATCATTTCTCTAAACTTGTCTGTTGATAAAATGCCGTCCGGCTGGAACTCCGGAGACAGTGATGCGGGTGTATGGGCTATGAAGTCCTGCTCATTGCGGCAGGAGAATAACTGGGTGGTTGCCGGGTTCGCAGCAAGGTATCCCCGCTCCGGAGACACGATCATGATTGCCTCCCTGCTGTCAACATACAATGAGCGATACCGTTCCTCGCTCTC
>JAPKXV010000262.1 GCA_026394635.1 Methanoregula sp.
TCAACGGGCAGGGAGATGAACCTCCTGCTCTTGTCAGGGACGCAACCTTCGATCTCCATGAACTGCCGGACACTCTCACCCTCATAAAAAAGGCGATCGTTGATGATCCTCCCGCGACAGCAAAGAACGGAGGCGTTATCAGGGAAGGGTTCTCTGCAGAACTGGATGAACTCGTAACCATCCTTGCTTCGGGAAAGGACTGGATTGTCCAACTGCAGGAAAAAGAGCGTGATCGTACCGGCATAAAATCCTTAAAAATCGGGTATAACAGGATTTTCGGATATTATATTGATATAACCCGGTCCAACATCTCCCTTGTCCCCTCACACTACGAGCGCCGGCAGACAACGGCTGGTGGTGAACGGTACACGATTCCCGAACTGAAAGAAAAAGAGGCACTGATCACCAATGCGGATGAACGCGTCCTCTCTCTTGAACGGGACCTCTATAGTGCCCTTCTTGAAGAGCTTAAAAAATCAGTTCCCGATCTTCAGGCGACCGCGCAGGGAATCGCCGCACTTGATGTGTACTGCGCACTCGCTGAGGTAGCGCAGGCCCATAATTATGTCAGGCCGGTGCTCGATGACGAGGACCACATCCTGATCCGTGAAGGACGACACCCGGTCGTCGAACGGAACGTTTCTGCCGGGTTTGTGCCAAATGACACCGACCTGTCCGGAACCGGGACCCGGATCATGATCATCACGGGCGCCAACATGGCGGGGAAATCCACGTACATGCGGGCTGTGGCACTCATCTGCATCATGGCACAGTCAGGCAGCTTCGTGCCCGCAGCCCATGCGCGGATCGGTGTGCTTGACCGTATCTTCACCCGTGTCGGCGCATTTGACGATCTTGCAAGTGGGCAGAGCACATTCATGGTAGAGATGCTGGAACTTGCAAATATCCTCAACAATGTGACTGACCGGAGTCTTGTCATTCTTGATGAGATTGGCAGGGGGACAAGCACCGTTGACGGGTTTGCCATAGCGCAGGCAGTCCTTGAATTCCTACACGGAAGATCCCGAACGGGGCCAAAGACGCTCTTTGCCACCCATTTCCATGAACTTGTCAATGTTGAGTCCCAGCTCAAAAGAGTGAAGAATTTTCATTTTGCTGTCAGGGAAACAAAGAGCGATGTGATCTTTTTACGCAAAATTATCCCCGGCGCAACGGACAAGAGTTACGGTATCCACGTCGCGCGGCTCGCAGGAATCCCCCAAAAAGTCACGGAGCGTGCAGATGCAATCCTCACCGAGACCATCGGCAGGACTTCTGCCCCCTCACAAAAGGTTCAGCGCTATACGCAGCTGCTCCTTGCCGATGATGCACACCATTCCCCCCCTCCGCGATCCGATCCAGTCCTTGACGAGATCCGGGCGATCCAGGTCGATGAATTGACACCCCTTCAGGCGCTCACGATACTTCACAAACTAAAAAGGCGCATACAGGATGGAGACAAACCCTGATGAATACGGACAAAGGTGACAGGACCATCCATATCCTCGACCCTGCCACGGTCAATAAGATCGCTGCCGGAGAGGTTGTCGAGCGCCCTGCTTCTGTTGTAAAAGAACTGGTTGAAAATGCGATCGATGCAGGGGCACAAACCATCCGTATCGATGTATTATCATCAAAGGCGTTGATCACCGGAATCAGGGTGATCGATAACGGGAGAGGGATGTCACCGTGCGATGCGCTCCTTGCATTCACCCCCCATGCAACCAGTAAAATCACGGGCATTGAAGACCTTGACGCCATCAGGACTCTTGGATTCCGCGGCGAAGCACTCGCAAGCATTGCTGCTGTCTCACGGGTCACCCTGTGCACAAAACTACACAAGAGCGGGGCAGTCTCCGGCACCAGAGTGGTTGTTGAAGCCGGGGAAATTAAGGAGCAGGGGGAGACCGGAACTCCTGAAGGAACAAATATCCTTGTACAGAACCTCTTTTTTAACACTCCTGCGCGAAAAAAATTCCAAAAGACCCTCGGCACGGAGCTTGCCCACATCACCGGCATCATCGAAGGGCTCGCGCTTGCCCATCCTGAAATTTCTGTATTCCTGAACCATAATGGCAGGGGTGTCATAACAACGGAACAATCCTCCCGGCTTCTTGACACCATTGCACGCCTCTTTGGCAGCACCATCGCTCAGGATCTGGTCCCGGTTGAGTACTGCAACCCGATCGTATCGGTCAGCGGCTACATCTCCCGCCCGGCTGTCTTCAGGAAAAACGCAAACCGGATCCTCATTTCTATCAACGGGCGGTATGTCTCATCACCTCCGGTAAATGCAGCAATCATTCAAGGATACGGGACGCTCCTTTCAAAGGAGCGGTTTCCGGTTGTATTTCTCTTCCTTGAAATCGACCCTGCCCTCGTGGACGTGAATGTCCACCCGGCAAAAAAACAGGTGAGGCTGGGTCCGGAACGCGAGATATGCACCGCAGTCCGTCAGGCAATTTCGGGTGCATTGCTCAAATCTGACCTTATTCCGGCTGCACAGGTACCGGATCACCCGTTTTCCCCGGGGCAATCAGGGCACCGGGATACTCGTGCATCCTACGACTTTGAACCGGGTCGTGCAGACGGAGTCAGCGAACCTGCCCTCAAACCTACCCATGCCGGTATCATCACCACGGACCGCCAGCTCCGCCAGTCTGAACTTCCGACGGGGATCCTGCCGGATGCATCCATCGTTCCCGAAATGGACGTGATCGGTCAGTTCGGGGGGATTTACATCCTCACCTCTACGCGATCCGGGGATCTGATCCTCGTCGATCAGCACGCTGCCCATGAACGGATCATGTATGAACTGGTGAGCGCAAAAAGGGAGTCGGCCCGGCGGTCCCAGGAACTTATCGCCCCGATCCTCCTTCACCGTTCCGCACGGGACTCTGCAGTCCTGCGGGAACTGCTGCCGTCGCTTGCAGAAGAAGGGTTTGAGATTGAGGACTTTGGGAAAGATACGTTTCTGGTGCGGGCAGTACCGGTGGTGCTGGGCACGCTCGAACAGGCGGACCTGATCAATGAGATTGTGGATGACCTCAGCAGGGAAGAGACCCCCCGGTCCGTCAGCAACCGTGAGCGCATCACGCGTATCATCGCCTGCCACAGCGCGATAAAAGCCGGTACTGCCTGCACGCAGGAACAGTGCCGCCGCCTGCTCCAGCAGCTCAGGCTTACACATAACCCCTTCTCCTGCCCTCACGGCAGACCGACGATGGTCAGATTTACCCGGGAACAACTGGATGCGATGTTTAAAAGGACATAAACCCCCCCTCTCTCCATAAAGGTGGTTTTCTCATCTTTTCAACCATGCATCGCCCTCAGCGAGCTCAAGCGCCCTTGACGCCGCCTTCTCTTTCTTCTCTCTCCTAGGTGGGAAGATGTAAGGAAAAGATTGCAGGGATCTGAACGATTATTTTGATGAACGGACAATCCCTGCACACGGAGTATTCCTCCTGCCATGTCTGCAAAGCGCGATTCCGGAATTACAGCGGATTTTACCGATAGTGAAGCATTCAGAAATCGGGTCGCAAACGAGGGGATAGATTCCGGGACGTTCTCTTTATTCCAGAAGATCATCCTCTCCTTCTATAACCATGAGGGAAGGGACATGCCATGGAGGCACACAACCAACCCCTATCACATTCTTGTGTCTGAGATCATGCTCCAGCAGACTCAGGTGGACAGGGTAAGCAAAAAATATCCGGAATTTATCACTGCATTTCCCACGTATGCCAGTCTTGCTGATGCCCCGCTCCACCAGGTACTTGCCGTCTGGCAGGGGATGGGTTACAACCGCCGGGCGATTGCATTGCAGGCATGTGCCAGAAAGGTGATGGATGAGTTGCATTCAACCGGCCGGTCGTCTTCATCGAGACCAATATCCGGCGGGTCTTCATCCACTTCTTTTTTCATGACCGGTCATCAGTCCATGATCAGGAAATACTGCCCCTTGCAGAACGGGCACTCTATCGAAAAAACCCCAGAGTATGGTACTGGGCAATGATGGATTATGGTTCTGCATTGAAAAATGCCATCCCCAATCCCAACAGGAAGAGCGCCCATTACACAAAACAGGCAACGTTCAAAGGATCGGATCGTCAGATCCGCGGCATCGTGATCAGGTCGCTCCTGAAGGTTCCCGGACAAGGTGAGCAGGAACTGGTAAAGACCATTTCCCATGATCCGGCACGAGTGCACAGGATTATTGAAGGACTGGTGGCAGAGGGATTTATCGCCCGAACAGGAGCCAGACTTGCAATTCGTGCCTTTTAGGCTGGATGTCTGGTTCGTCGGTTAACGATATTTGATTATCATAAAACTTTTGAAAGTGCAAAAAATCAGGTTAACGTAACAATTTTTAAGCCAACCGTCCGGTTCACCCGGCACCTTACCTATGGTTTGATATCCACCCCGCAACCATACACTCGATCAGGGAGGAATAGTTGGATGAGGGATCTGAGGTCGATTCCCGATGATGTGAAATGGAAGATTTCCGCGAAGGGTGCCGCACGGCTTCCTGCGATGTATGAAGTGGTTTTCTCCCCGGTACTCGGGGACCGGTATGACGAACTGGAACAGGAGATCTGGGTTGAGTTCTCAAAATTCGGGTTTGATATCGCCCGTTCGCTTCAACTGCCGATCACCAGCGCCGGCGATCTTGCTCAAAGCATGAGCATTGTGCGGGCGATCCTGTTTGGCCCGGACTACAAGGACGAGGTGATGGAAGTCGGCGATAATGGATCCGTGGTCATCGTCAAACACTGCCCGTTTGTCGCGGAGGCAGCCGGCATGGGTGCTTCTCCTGACCGCGCGTTCAAACGCTGCCTTGCGTTCACCCTGAGCACGCAGAAGAGCCTGAACCCGAACTATAAATCCCGGTTTGTGCGGGCGATGTGCATGGGTGACCGCCAG
>JAPKXV010000132.1 GCA_026394635.1 Methanoregula sp.
GAGAAGGGGAACTCCGGCAGGAGCGGGGCCATCTGCTCGGAGATCCTGCCCTTCAGCGTGGATCGCGAGCGGTTGACGGAATCCTTCCGTATGTCATTTGTGCATTCGATCTTCCAGCGTTCGAGATCATTTTTCGCACGGTCTTCGAACACGGAGATCCGCTGCCGGAAGAAGAGGTACGCGGCGATGAGGCCGAGGAGGAAGGCTGCTAAGAGAAGGAGGAGGTCGGGAGTGGACATGAGAATTCCTGATGAGAGATTGACAGGATAGGAGATATACGTGGGGAGCGGGGCGTGAAAATAATAACCAGAATAACATGCCCGCCCGGGTATGTCCACGTTTGGACGAAAGAACGTCCTCAACAACACCCTTTGGCTCTACCACCTTTGGATCAGAAACTCGTCTTTTTGGGAACTATCGGGGAGTTCACCGCAAATACTCCGGTAGAAAAATTTGAAACAATTTTTTAATCGTTACGTCGCTGTGGTTGATCACCAAGCTCAGAGAATCTTTTTCCCCGGCTCAGATCCGGGTTTGACATTGTAGACATCGGAGATCTTCATGACAACGGCAGACTTCGGAGTCAGGTTGGGCCTGATCTCTTTGATCCACGCCACATCCTGCCGGAAGATCTCGTCGTTTGTGTGGATGGTCACCGAACCCTTCATCTGGAAGCCGCCTTTCTCTCCCCACCAGGAGATGGCAATCTTCGGGTTCTCTTTCATATTTTTCAGTGTCTTGTTGAAAAACTGGTCCGAGATGAGCAGCGTCTCGTCATCCAGGAGCTTGAACCCCGCGATCGGGACGACATTGGGCGTGCGGTCTTTTGCTGATGTCGCGAGGAACACCACTTTAGTCCCCGTCAGCGATTCCTTGATCTCATCCGTGAGTTTCACCATTGCAGGTCCTCGTATTCACTATTCTTCAGTAAAGGCTCTTATTGGTTTGCAGTTCTTCTCCCATTGCCGGAACAGGGAGGGGCTGCCTGTTCCGGATCTTTTTCTTCAGAGTGGAACGAGAGCGGTTCACGGAAATCCAGAAATGATCGAAATCAAATGATGAAAAAACGAACGATTGATGTATTTTCATTCAGATAATTCCCCGGTTGCGCAATTCAAAAAAACATCTCGCACAGGCTTCTACATCGGCATGGGCGTTGTGACTTCCGGCAAAACCTGTTTCGAACAGATGGGAATGCAGCTCAACCAGCGTCGGCCACTTGTATCCATAACCGGATGGCTTTGGAATTTTACAACACTGCACAATCTTCGGGGTTTTCATCGTGCAGAACCGGGATTTTTTTAAGAGATCTGTTTCGATGCTGCACCGCAGGAATTCCGTGTGTACGATCGGTAGGTCAAAATCTGCGTTATGCGCGATGATCGCTTCGGACCGCCCGATATCACGGTTCAGCTCCGGGAGAACCTTATACAGCGACACTCCCTCCCTCTTTGCCCGGTCAGTGGTAATCCCGTGAATGGAAGCAGCATCGTAAGGGATGGTAAAATCGGTCGGGTAAATGATATGACTGGTTACACTGTCCCGGTTGCCGTCGGTATCATAGACAGACCAGGCCAGCTGGACAATTCTCGGCCACCTTTCAACATCGGTCCTTCCGGGTCCTGGCAACCCTGTCGTCTCCGTATCGATGAAAAGGAGCATACATCTCATTTTTGTGACAATCGTATTTCATAATTTTTATCCTCCGGAACACCGACGATCATCTGTTTTACGGTTCAATGATAACGGGGACCTCATGCCACCAGTTGACAAGAACATCTTTGTAAGTACGGTCTTCTGCAGTACCCTGGGATGGCGGCTCCGCAGCGGCGTGATCCGCCCGGAATTTACCGCGGCACAAAAATTCTGGATGGAGCAGGGGAAGAAGGTCCATGCCATCGCCCGCGACCTGTTCCCTTCCGGGATATTTGTCAGCGGGACGGGGGCTGAAGCTGCAGCCGCCCAGACCCAGGAGCTGATCGCAAACCCGGTGACGAGGGTCATCTTCGAGGCCGCGTTCTCTGCCGGCAATTACCGCACGAAGGCGGACATCCTTATCCGTGAGGCGGGAGGTTTCTCCCTCATCGAGATCAAGTCCGGTATCAACGCAAAGGAGGAGCATGTCGACGACATGGCGTATACGACGCTCGTTGCGCAGGCGGCCGGGTTCTCCCCGTCATCTGTCCGCCTCATGCTCATCGACAAGAACTACCGGCTCGGCATGCCGGACGAGCGGCTCTTTACAACGACCGACATGACGGGGCCGGTCCTCACCCGGGTCGGAGAATTCCGGGCCGTGATGAACGAGATCGACGCCAGCTCGGGCGCCCCGCAGGAGCCCGCGCCGCAACTCACCTGGAACTGCCGGTCGTGCGAGTACTTCGGCGAATGTCTCGGGAGGGATGGCGCAGCGCACATCTTCACCATCCCGCGGCTCCGGCAGGATGCTGCCGAACGGCTGATCGCGGCCGGCATCACCACTGTGCAGCAGATCCCGGACGGGTTCAGGTTATCCGATCCCCAGCGGCGTGTCGTCGAATGTGTCCGAAGCGGGACCGTGCAGGTCGACCCCTCCCTCCGGCAGAAACTCGCGGCGATCCGGTACCCCGCATCCTACCTCGACTTCGAGACCATGATGACCGCCCTCCCGCTCTGGCCGGGCGTCGCCCCCTACGAGCACATCCCGGTCCAGTACTCCCTTCATGTCAGGAACGCGCCCGGATCGGAGATCTCCCACAGGGAGTACCTAGCCGACCCGGCCCGGGACTGCCGCCGCGAACTCGCGGAGCGGCTCATCGCCGATCTCACGGCGGACGGCGTGCGGGACGGCTCCATCATCACCTACAGCAGTTTCGAGAAGACCACGATTGCAGCACTCGCCCGGCGCTTCCCCGACCTCGCGGGCGACCTTCTCTCCCTCACCCGGCGGATCGTCGACCTCGAGCCCTGCATCAAGTGCATCAGCCACCCGCAGTTCTGCGGGCGGACGTCCATCAAGGTCGTCCTCCCCGTGCTCGTCCCCGACCTCTCCTACGACGGCCTCGCGATCGGGAACGGCGACGACGCACTGGTTACGTTCGCGATGATGGCGCAGGGGATGATGACGCCGGAGGAGATGGCGGGGAAGCAGGCGGAGTTGCTGGAGTACTGTGAGCGGGATACGCTCGCGATGGTGAGGTTGCATGAGGTGCTGAGGGGGTTTGTGGGGTCTTAAGTCATTTCTTTAACAGGGTTTATCTGGAAAAACAAATCCGGGATTTTTCAGAAGGTTCCGCTCTCCATTCCTGCGTGGCGGTGCAGCCGTGGGCATGGTTGTAGCGGGGGCACCCCGGGCTGAGACCAACATACAATTATTATCATATACTCCCAAAGATCGTACCTGAGCATGAAGACTCTCATTGAAGTCCATAAGGAAGGAAAATATTTCGTGGCGGTGGATCTCCTTACAAATGTTGCCGACCAGGGATCATCTGAAGAGGAAGCTGTGCAGAATCTCAAGAAAGGTCTTGAGGAGCATTACCAGCTTTTAATCGAGCTTACTCCCAGCAACCATAAACTGACCTATCTCGACATTGAAGTGGATACTCTTGTCAAAAATTCCTCTGCTGTCAGCTCTTGAAATTATTAGGATACTCGCTGATTTTGGATTTAAACCGGTTCGGCAGACCGGAAGCCATATTCATCTCCTGCATCCTGAATCCCGGCGGCTCGTGACGGTTCCCAACCATCCGGAACTGGCACCAGGTACTTTACTCTCGATTCTCAAACAGGCAAATATTACCAAGGAAGAATTTCTCCGGCACGTGAAATAATGGTCTTTTGACGGGTGGCACTACGCAGCCGGCTCTGGCTCTTAGAGAGAAAAGAAGGCCAGGTTTCCCGGCTCGGGCTAACGTCGGTTCATGGGGTTTATCCGTCGGCCGTTGTAGTGGCGGAGGGGACACCCCCTTAACCGGGCAGATCCCGGATAAGCCTTCGAAAAACCTGATGGTTCGGTCGAAGACCTCATGGTCTTCTCCTGTCTCATATCTGATGATATTCGATATTCTCAAGCCCCATCTCTGATGAAATCGGGCATCGTAAAGGGCTCCGTTGTACCTCGTTTCCCTCACCCCCCTGTTCTCCAGAGGGAATAATTCACAAAAACGCGGAATCCGGGCCGGAATACCAGTTCGTTCTCCGGCGGGAACTGGTGCGGTCGTATTTAGCCGAGTTATGAGGGCCGGATTTTCCCGCAGATGAATATTAGTTCACAGCATGGGTGTGATCGCGAACCGGCGGGCAGGGCACCCCTTCCGGGCGGGTGGGCGGAATTTACGTCGGTGGGGATGGTGAGGGTGTGGGCGGTTTTTGGTGGGGTGGTTGGGCCAGTATCGGCGTGGTACTGGGAGCACTTTGCATTCTTGTCGCGATTTGCTAATCCATTAATTTTTTTAAGAAAATATGCAAAAAATTGGATACGGCATTCAAAGCAGTATTTATAAGATTAAATTTGAATTATCAATTAATATAAGGATGGGGAAAAATGACACAGCTCATAAAAGTTAAAGCTGGTGACACAGAATTTTGGATTGAGCCAGAATCTGATGCTGAAACAGAACGAAAACCCGTAAAGGCCTCTGTATCGAGAGACTTAATCGAAAAAAGTTTAGATTTTGATCTTTTTTCAAAACGAATTGGTAATATCTGTGCCTCCTTAATAAAATCATTTGATGCCATACCTACAGAATTGAAACCGCTACGATAAAAATTTCTGCTGAATGGCAATCTCCATGATTTTTGATCTTAAGAATCTTCAGGATTATACGGTAAAAATCCTGGATCCAAATGATGAGTCTATTGTCGGAACTGGCTTTTTCTTCCATCCCGATGGATACATACTCACTTGTTATCACGTTATTGAACCCATTTTGAACAAACAAAAGGATAGCACCTCAAGCGACCTTTTTCAGATTTCATTAAATCGTAGACCTGAAAAAATTGAGGCCTCACTTATTCATGAATATTCTTTCAAAGATGCAGATATTGCGGTTTTAAAAATCAAAGAAAATTCAATCGAATCTGAATTAATTCGGTACCTCCCATTGGAAATTCATGATGAGCGATGGAATTCAACTTTCGAAAAAATTACATGTTTTGGATATCCACAAGGTTCCTTCATTGAGCAAGGAATCCAAGCATCTGGCGAAATTTCTGGGACTGCGAACCTCGACAATCATTCGGTTTTTCAAGTTGGCGGATTTGGGATTAAAGAAATAAGTCCCGGATATAGTGGAAGCCCTGTGATCTGTTTCCGAACAAAAAAAGTAATTGGCCTAATTAATGCGACATATAAAAAACAGGAAAATTTAGCTTTCTTCATTTCACTTTCAAATATAATTAAACATTGGGAAAAAAATTGGATAGAAATAATAGAGTTCCATGATGTTTACAGAAAAATTCGGAAAGAAATTTCTTCAGAATCTGATCGGCTTCTTCAAGAAAAGTTACAGAAATCTCCATTTATTTCTCTTGGTTTGCAACGGGGCGATATACCGAAAAAAAAGAAAACGGTTCACGAAGAACATTTAATCCGAAAAAATGACAATCGAAAATTTATCCACCAACGCGAGTGGCA
>JAPKXV010000176.1 GCA_026394635.1 Methanoregula sp.
TTTTTCGAGGGAAAAAAGTGTTTGAATCTCTTGAGCGAAGCATCGAAGTTGTTACTGCTCACCTGGGCGAAGTCATCCTTTTTTTTGCGGGGTGCCTGCTGATTTTCTGTACAATCAGTTTTGCCATGATGATCATCTGGTCTGCATTTCTTGCTGACCAGCTGGAACCGATCACCCGGTATAATGAGACACTGATCCAGTCGTTTACCCCCGACCAGTTTATTGGTATGATCGGCCAGAACGGTATCTGGATAACCGCACTCATCATCTTCTGCTGGGTAACCCTCCTCATTACGGTCCTTTACACGTACAAAGCCTGTTTCTACCGTCTGGTTTCCGGAAAAATTGTACAAGTCCAGCAGCAGATCGGGGAGTTCGACAGCAAGGGACGCTGGTACAAATATTGAGTGATACTCTTTTAGCCTCTAAGACAGGCACTATCCTTTTTTTAAATTGGTATCCATAAAAAGAGGGCAACCGCACATATCCCGCCACCGAGGGTAGCGAGCAGGTTTGTGCCTGCATTGCCAACATAGCCCTTGTTCTCAAGCGTTGCGCCAACGATGCTGTCGATGTTGGTCCCTGCAAATCCGGCAATCGTACAGATAACCAGCATCCACGGTGTTATGATAGAAAGGAGGAGGGCGACAACGCATACCAGGAACCCTCCGGCCAGAGCAACCAGTTCCCCGGTCATGGTCACGCCGCCATTGGTGCCAATGGGGACTTTTTTCAGCGTGGTTATCATGTAGGGAGTCCCCCCGGTAACCCCAATCTCACTTGCCATCGTATCGGCGGCAGCTGTCGCCACGCAGCCAATATAGAGCACGATAAATTCCGGCCGGACAAAAACACCATACAGCACAGCTGCTGCTGCTGCAACAATCCCGTTCGCAAAGACATTGCGGTAGCCCCGTGCCCCTCCCTGTCCCTGCTCGATACCAATCTTCTTCTTATATTCATATTTGTAGCGCGTTGAGATAGACCCGAGGATGAAAAACGCCAGCATGACCATAAACCATCTCGCGTCCGCAAAGACGATCAGGATGATACCGACGAGTGCTGCAGAAAACAGCCCTGACAGGTCAGCAGTCTTGAACCTGAACGCAAAATAACCAAACGTGAACGCAACAATGACAGCGATGACCACCATCTGCAGGTCTGCCTCGTAATTCAGCTCATCGATCAGGTACATTGTCATCGCGATTCCCAGCCCTTCGATAACCAGTGAATCCTCGTATTTGAGCAGGATCACTTTGAGAAGCACTGCGGTAATGATCCCCAATATAAGGGTGAGTGGCACCATCCGGTTGAGGTAAACCATGACAAGGACGGCTGCCCAGGATGTGGAGATGACATAATAAAGGTAGGTGTTCAGGTCATCGGCACCTGTACCAAAGACAATTTCTCCCATGACGAGGATCGCAAGCGTACACACAAAATAGAATACTGGGAGGACCCCCAGACCATAGAGAGCGGCAAGCACGATGAAGGCGTAACTGAGATATTTGGTTGCAAAGAAACGGAACAGGACAAGAGAATAAAAGATGACAATAAGTCCCATAAGCCATGCGGGTTGCAGAACCGGTGCAATCAGAACCGTGAAAAATGCGAGCACCGCGGCAAGCAGCAACCCATGACGCCGTTCCATTGCCGTACTATGGTCACTGTGATGACAAGAATTTGTTCATGCACCTGCCTGACGTTTTTTTGCGCGAATGTGCAGGGCATTGATACAAGAGTTGATTTTTTCGATCACTATATGTGATTTCACGACCAACATTCTGCGTAATGGCATCAGCTGATCAACTTCCGAAAACCTATGAATTTGCAACCGTTGGGCATCAGCTAATCAACTTCCGAAAACCTATGAATTTGCAGCCGTTGAGGAAAAATGGCGTGCAGCATGGCGGGATGAGGATTTCTTTTTTGACCGGAATTCGAACAAACCGCAGTTCGTCATCGATACCCCGCCCCCGTACCCGACAGGAAATTTTCATATCGGCAATGCGCTGAACTGGTGCTATATCGATTTTTTCGCCCGGTACAAGCGGATGAAAGGCTTCAACGTAATGTTCCCGCAAGGCTGGGACTGCCACGGGCTCCCGACGGAAGTCAAGGTAGAAGAGATCAATAAGATCACCAAAAACGACGTCTCACGCGAGGAGTTCCGGCGGATGTGCCGGGAGCTGACCTTAAAAAACATCACGCAGATGCGGCTTACGATGCGCAGGATGGCATTCTCGACTGACTGGAGCAACGAGTACGTCACGATGATGCCGGAGTACTACAGCAGGACGCAGCTCTCCTTTTTACGCATGCTTGCTGCCGGTTACATCTACCAGAGCGAACACCCGGTCAACTACTGCACCCGGTGCGAGACGGCGATCGCGTTTGCTGAGGTCACGTACGAGGAGCGGGACACCCAACTCAACTACTTCGATTTTAGCGGGATCGAGATCGCAACCACACGCCCTGAGCTGCTTGTCGCCTGCGTGGCGGTTGCCACCCACCCGGCTGACACTCGGTACTATTCTTTGAAAGGAAAGCAGCTGACCGTCCCGATCTTTGGCCACAGCGTTCCCGTAATCCAAGACGAGGCTGTTGATCCGGAATTCGGGTCCGGCGCGGTCATGATCTGTACGTTTGGAGACAAGCAGGACGTCCACTGGTGGAAGCAGCACAACCTTGCGCTGCGGAGGGCAATTGATCACCAGGGAAATATGACCAGCCTTGCCGGGAAGTACGCGGGACTGAACGTGCAGGAATGCAGGAAAGCCATCCTTGCCGATATGAAGGCGGAAAATATCCTGCGCAGGCAGGAGCAGCTGACCCAGCGGGTGGGCACCTGCTGGCGTTGCAAGACCCCGATCGAGATTTTATCCGAGCGCCAGTGGTTCGTGAAAGTCAAGCCGGACGAGATCCTGAACGCAGCCCACGAGATCGCGTGGTACCCGGAGCACATGCTGCGCAGGATGGAGAACTGGACGTCCCAGATGGAATGGGACTGGTGCATCTCCCGGCAGCGGATCTTTGCTACCCCGATTCCGGTCTGGTTCTGCAGGAAATGCGGGCAGATGGCACTCCCCGATGAGAAAGATTTGCCGGTCGATCCCACGCTGGCAAAACCAGACCATCCCTGCACAACGTGCGGTAGTACCGAATTTACAGGTGATGAAGATGTGCTTGATACGTGGATGGACTCATCGATATCCGTCCTCAACATCACAGGATGGAACGGCAGCGGGATCCCGGAGATCTTCCCTGCCCAGATCCGGCCCCAAGGCCATGACATCATCCGGACATGGGCGTTCTACACCATCCTCCGGTCGGTCGCGCTCACCGGCAAACGCCCGTGGGACCAGATCGTGATCAACGGTATGGTGCTGGGCGAGGACGGGTTCAAGATGTCCAAGAGCCGGGGCAACATCATCATGCCCGAAGAGATCCTTGGCAAGTACGGCGCCGACGCGCTCCGGCAGTGGGCGGCGACCGGCGCCGCTACGGGTTCGGACATCATGTTCAACTGGAACGACGTCGTCGCTGCATCGCGGTTCCAGACCAAGATGTGGAACATCGCAAAATTCGTCCTGCTCCATCTCGGGAAAGGTGGCGTGGACGAGAACGCAACGGTCACTGCGCTTGCTGACCGCTGGCTGCTCGCCAGGCTCTCGGACACCACGGAAAAGGTCACGGAAGCAATGGAGAAGTACCTGTTCGATGACGCGCTCCGCGCCATCCGCGAGTTCGCGTGGGACGTGCTTGCCGACAATTACATCGAGCTGGTCAAGGGCAGGCTGTACGCAAAGGATGCCTCCCGGAAAGGAGCTGTGCGGGCGCTTGCGACGGCCTACGATGCATTGCTGCGGATGCTCGCCCCGTTCACCCCGTACTTTGCCGAGGAATGTTTCTCATATCTTACTAAAGGAAGCGTCCACAAACAACATTGGGTTGCCTTCACGTATGATGACACGCAGGCACGCGCCGAGGGAGACATGCTCGTAAAAGTAGTAGCCGAGGTGCGGAAGTTCAAGCACGATAACGGTCTTGCACTCAATGCACCACTGGGAAAAGTGACGATTTATGCGCCCCATACCGTCAATGATGATGGCGACACGGCACGCACCCTGAACGCAGAAGTCCACTGGCGTACCGATACAGCAAAACTCGATCGGGTAATGGAGGATATCGGGTTTGACCGTTCAGTTGTCGGGCCAACATTCCGTAAACAGGCGCAGGCATTTATGAATGCCATCATGGCACTCCCGCCAGAACACCTGGAAAACCCGCCGGCGACCATCGATCTTGACGGCACCGAAGTCGGGATCCCGGCAAACGCATTTACCCTGAAATTTTCCTACATGGAAGAAGGGGCAAAGGTCGAGGTTCTCAGCGTTGGCGGCGTGATCGTGACGATAGGAAAAACTGCCTGATCGCACCGGCAACAAACGGGCGTATCTCTTCTTTTTCTTTTGAAGCATCGATAATTACAAAACGCGATGGATCACTTCGGGCAAGTTCGAGATAATTTTTCTGAACTTTTTCCAAAATTTCTTTTCGTTCAAAATGCTCCCGCCCGCTCTTTGCTGCAAGGCGTTCAAGTGCCACATCGACAGGGATTATGAGAAGGAATGTCCTGTCGGGAACGATCGTCCAGCCGTTGTGGAGCGCCTGGAGCCATGCCAAGGGTTCGGGAATACTATTCTCTAATGTCACTGACTGGTACGCGTACCGGCTGTCGGTGTACCGGTCCGAGATCACAATCCTGCCATCCGCAAGTGCAGGGCGGATCACGTTGGCAAGGTGCGCCGCATGGTCGGCAACAAAGAGGAGCGCTTCAGTTACCGGGTCCGCCTGTTCGGCAATTGCCCGCCTCACTGAATCCCCCACCCATGTCGCGCCGGGTTCCCGGGTGAGAACGGGGTTAAGATCAACGAGCAGCTCTCCAAGGCCCGAATGGAGCGTGCTCTTTCCCGTGCCGTCGATGCCCTCGAGCGTGATCAGCACATGCATCCCCCCTGTACCCATGGAAGCGGAATTTTTCCCTGGTGGACTGCAGTTGCAACGATTGCTCCGTCAAATCCCGCATCGGCAAGCTGGTGCAGGTCATCACTGGTTGCCACACCACCTCCATACAGCAGTTTTCCTGAATATGCGGAACGCAGCGAACGGAGACCTGATACTTCAATTCCACTTTGGGTTCCGACTGCACCGAGGTTCAGGATGATGCAACCCTCAAATCCAAGCCGGTCCGCTTCCACCAGGACATCAACCGGATTACGACCCGATGGGATCACCTTTCCGTGCTTGATATCAAGCGAGAGAAAACCACCGTTGTATCGCGAGAGATTATCGCCACAGGTTTCTGTCCCGATCACGTTCATGATATGTTCTCCTCTGAGATACTCATCTGGCGTCCGTATCCCCCGGTCGACATAACAGCAGGATACCCTGTGTGCGCATGCCCGGATTACATCATCATGGGAGCCGGTCTTTTCAATCCGGTCGAGATCCGCAATGTACAGGTACCTGGGCCGGAGTTCCTCAATATACCTGAGGGGTTCACAAGAGGCGGAAATCCCCCAGTCCAGCGGCAGGTAGGTGGTGCGGTTACCCGCTTTTCCATGCACGACTGCTCCATGCCGCAAATCCATTGCAAGAATCAGGTCCATCCTAACGCAATCACTATTAGCAAAAACGATCATTAAAGTTTATGCAATTGTTGGTCAGCCCCAGCAACATCGACGAAGCGCGCCGCTCTGTTGCCGCTGATATTATCGACGTGAAAAAACCGTCTGAAGGGTCACTTGGCGCCAACTTTCCATGGGTGATTAAAGAGATCAAATCCTTTGCTCAGAAACCCGTGAGTGCAGCGATCGGTGACTTCCCCTACAAACCCGGGGGGGCCTCACTCGCTGCATATGGCGCTGCGTGCGCGGGTGCTGACTATATCAAGATCGGGCTTGCATTCGATGGCGCATCGCGGGCGCGTGACATGATCGCAGCGGTGGTAAAAGCAGTAAAAGATGAATTCCCAAAAAAAAATGTTGTCATTGCCGCTTATTCCGACTTCAAAAGGATGGGCACTATTTCTCCGTATGAGATGGCACCGATCGCCGCTGAACTCGGGGCAGATATTGCAATGGTGGACACGGGGATCAAGGATAACAAAAGCACATTTGAGTTCATGAACGAATCAGACCTGGCATCCTTCACTGTGACAAACACCCAACTCGGCTTGAGAACAGCCGTTGCAGGATCGCTGCGGTTCGAAGATGTTGCGATGTTGAAAAGGATCAATCCGGATATTATCGGTGTGCGGGGCATGGTCTGTGGTGGAGACCGGAACTCCACGATCAGAGAAGACCTGGTCGCAACCGCACTTACCATGATCAGGTGATGTATGTTTACTGAAAAACTGGAAGTGCCTCTTTCCCTCACGTTTGATGACGTATTGCTGGAACCTGCAGCCTCGGAACTTGAGCCTGCGGAAGTAGATATCAGGTCGCGGTTTTCCAAAAGGATCTCCTTAAACATTCCGCTAGTCAGTGCCGCAATGGATACCGTTACGGAATCAGGAATGGCGATTGCGCTCGCACGTGAGGGAGGCATCGGTGTCATCCACCGTAACATGACACGGGAGAGCGAACTGCAGGAAGTGATCGCAGTCTAGCAGGCTGAAGAACTGA
>JAPKXV010000423.1 GCA_026394635.1 Methanoregula sp.
CAAGATCGCACGGCTGCGGGACGAGGCAGTTACCCGCGCAATGAAAGCCGGTGGGGGTGGTGAAGGGTACTCGGTCAAGAAATCCGGGGATGCGACTGCCGTGCTTGTCGGGTTCCCTTCTACGGGTAAGAGTACGCTGCTCAACAAGCTGACCGGGACGCAGAGTGCTGTGGCTGCATACAATTTTACTACTCTTACCGTTGTGCCTGGCGCCCTTGAGTACAAGGGGGCAAAGATCCAGATCCTTGATATCCCCGGCCTGATTGCCGGTGCCGCGATGGGCAAGGGTAGGGGCAAGGAAGTGATCGGAGTCGTGCGCAGCGCCGATATCATCATCATCCTTGTGGACGTTTTCAACCAGCAACATGTGGATGTGCTGATTAAAGAGCTTCACGATGCAGGGATACGGATCAATGTCCCGAAGCCGGATATCACCATCAAGAAGGCCTCACGTGGCGGAGTCCGGCTCTCCGCGGTCGGCACATTAGACCTTGACATCGATGAAGTCCGTTCGATCCTTTCTGAAAGCAAGATGATGAATGCTGATGTTTTGATCCGGGGCAATGCAACGCAGGAAGACCTTATCGATGCGGTGCAGGGTAACCGGATTTACGTCCCCGCCTTTATCGCGGTAAACAAGGTCGACCTCATAGATAAAGAGTCATATCTGGTGATCGAGCATGAGATTTCAGCACGGTTCGATAACCCGCCACTTATGATTTCGGCTGCTTCGGGTTACCATATGGAAGAGCTCAAAGACGCGATATATGAGAGTCTCGGGTTCATCCGTGTCTATCTGAAACCGCATGGCGATGAGGCCGATCTCGAGGAACCGCTCATCATTCGGAGAGGGAGCAAGGTGCAGGACGTCTGCACCAAGCTCCACCGGGATTTTGTGCACAGGTTCCGGTATGCCCGCATATGGGGAAAGTCAGTGAAACACCCGGGACAGCGCGTCGGGCTCCCGCATAAACTTAAGGATGGCGACCTGCTCACCATTATTATTGAACACTAATTGTTACCAGTAAAAATCTCTTAATCGAAAAAAAGGGATTATTTCTTAATCCCGCCCTGCGATATGGTTTTTCCCTGTTCCAGTGTTTTGGTCATATCCTGCGCATACGTTGTGTTGCTGATCCCAAGCACGTTCATAACATCGTGGACAACAGAAAGGATCGCATCCACGCAGGCATTCAGCCAGCCGGTCATCTGCGTCATGGATTCCTGTGTCCCGAGCAGTGCAGTCCCTTTTTGCGGAACGGTGACATTCAGGTTCTGGGCTTTTTTAACCATATCGTCATCTGCTGATCCTGCGGCCAATGCAGGCACTGCAAGAACGACAGACATGAACACAATAAAGACCAGTGGTAAAATCCTCATACCGGAAGCTCCTTAACCCTCCATCTTTTGTATTAGGATATCAGGATAAAAAAGTAATTATTTCATCAGGGAGAATCCTGCTGCGATTCGAAAATTATCCTTTGGATAATTTTCTTGTGTTCCTTTGTCACATATCCAATACCGGACAGATGCTGGAAGAATATAATATCGGCATGGAGGAATTCCAAAATGCCAGAATATTTTGAGGATTCACGGGATGATCCCGTCTGCCTAATGTATATAATGTGCTGGAACAATTACACTTAATAGGGACGGGGAAGGAGTCGGCCGGATTGGGCATCTTTGATAAGATTCTCCATCATGAGAAGGATACAAAAGACCTGCCGGCATCTCATACCGCAGATAGACCCCCAACACACGCACCCGGGGCATCGACCGGAGCTCCTGAATACGACCCCCAGAGTGTCACCTTCTGGATACGCAAGGGGCATAACCACTGTTCTGTCGGGGAGAGCACCGAGGCGCTCACCTGCTATGAGAAAGGGCTCGCGATAGAGCCGGACCATGCTGACCTTTGGGTTCACCGGGGGATCGCGCTAGGAAACCTCGGGAAATGCACAGAAGCCATCGCATCGTTTGATAAAGCGCTGGCACTGGACCCCGCGAATGTGAATGCAGCGCTCAACCGGGGAGTGGCACTCGGTGCAATCGGAAAGTGCGAGGAAGCACTGGGTGCATTTGATTCAACTCTTAAAGGCAATCCGGATAATGCGCTGGCATGGTACAACAAAGGTGTCGCCCTGCTCCTGCTTGGCAAACAAAATGAGGCAACGGGTGCGTATGAAAAAGCATTTGAGATCAGCCCTGACCTCCCGGTCATTCCGGAGAATATCCTCACCATGCTCAACAAGAGTGCAATTCTTGAAAACATCGGAAAGAACGAGGAGGCATTGCAGGCTCTCGACCAGGCGCTTTCCATAAACCTGAAGTGCACGGAGTGCTGGATACGCAAAGGAAGGATCTTCAGGAAAATCGGGAGGCACAAGGAGGCAATCTGGGAGATTGAGCGTGCCATCGCGGTTACCCCTCACGACCCTGCTGCGCTCGAAGAACTCAGGATAACCCTTATCGGGCTGGGAAAACTGGAAGGAGCGATATGGGCATTTGAAAAAGCGATCGAGATCAACCCAAAAGACCCGGAGGCGTGGTGCGGAAAGGGAGACACGTGTTTCCAGCTCAACAACCCGACAGAAGCGCTTTCAGCCTTTGAAACAGCACTCGCGCTCGATCCAAATAATGTCCCGGCACTCACCAGCACAGCGGATATCTACCGTAAAACCGGGGAACATGAACGTGCAGTTGAGAAGTATGATACTGTGCTTGATGTTGATCCATCACGTGCCCATTGCTGGTATCACCGGGCGATCTGCCTCCAGACACTCGAAGACTACAAGGAAGCCCTGACATCGTACCGGAAGGCGATCTCACTGGGGCTTGATGATGCTGATGTGTATTACGGTGAAGGTGTCGTGCTTTCGAGCCTTTCGTGGCACCTTGAAGCATGTGACGCATTTACAAAATGCCTTGGGAAAAATCCAAAAAACGCGGTTGCATGGTACAACCTGGGAGTAGTTTTGGAGAGAATAGAACGGCATGAAGAGGCACTTACCGCATATGATCATGCAGTTGCCCTGGACCCCGCAAGCGTCGCTTCCTGGTACAACAGGGGTATTGTCCTCGAAGCGCTGGGAAGGGATGAAGAAGCAATAAAATCATACGACCATGTGCTCTCGATTGATCCCCGCAACGAACATGCCATTTTCAACAAGGGTGTCGCACTCGAACATCTTGGGAAAGAAGTAGAAGCGATCCATGCCTTTACCCGGGCGCTTGATATCGATTCCCGGGACAAGGAGGCCCTCCTTGCAAAGGGGATGGCACTGGAACACCTCGGTAAATTAGACGAGTCCTTACACTGCTATGACGACTCTCTTTCCCTTGACGAAAAGAATGTCTGTGCCTGGGAACGTAAAGCAGAGATTCTCGAGAAAGAGGAGAAATATTTCGAAGCGGCGGAGTGCTACGAGCGAGCCATCTCCCTTGACCCGAATCTTAAGGAAGCCCGGGAAGGGTTGAGCCATCTCCAGCCATGCCTCAGCATTATCTGCAAAAAGACCCAGAAAAACCCGTCGGGGTGGTTTACCATGGAGATGCTTTTTAAAAATACCGGTAAGGCGTTTGCTTACGATGTTAACCTGAGTGTCCCTGCCTGTGATGACGTAAAAATTCCCAAAACCTTCGTAGTTGCGAGCGGGCAGGAGAAAAACGTGGTCGTCCATGTGCTGCCCGGGGCAAAATGCAGGGACACGGTTGAGATCTGCACCCTCTACCATAACGGCATGGGCAACAATTACGAGCAGAAACTGCCTGTCCCGCTCGTTGAGCAGGACGGCGTGGAACGCCCTGCTCCTCTATAACAGATATTTTACACCTTTTCTGGAGTCATTTCTGAGGGCACGGGAAACCCCATCACTTCCTTCCTTTGATCATTCCTATAAGGATGAGAAGGAGACCAAGAACCACAAAGAGAAACGCCGGGGATTTCTGGATAAGGAACGCAAGTGATGGGTTCGACTTCAGTCCGGGGATCAGTAGGGATCCATAGGTTGATACAAATGAAATTATATCATCACTCAACAGGAACTCTCCGGGAAGGATAAACGAGATTATGCCGATGATTAGTGCGACGATCCCAAGCATCTTGCAGAGTCTTGCCAGTGTCATGGTGCTCCTGATAAGGGGTAATGGTGCAGGAACGATATAGTTTTTGGGAGGACACTGGTAAGAGGCAGGGGAAGGATTGTCAGATGTGATGTACCGACACGGAGTGAAGTGCACAGGATCAGGTTTTTTTAAAAAGATGCCGGTTTGGGCTCTGTAGAAATCCCTGTCCAACCTCCGTTATTAGCGTTCCATGCTGTATCGATTTTCGCCAGATATCACAAGGGGGGATGCCAAAGTGGCGGGGGCATTAGCCCCCAAGAACGTTAAAAGATGAGTTCTACAGAGCTCCGGTTTGATTTCTCTGATTACCGATCACGGATCACTGCCGAGATTACATCAATCGGTGCATCCGTCTTGATCCCATACCCTGAATAATGGGTACGGGTCGCAGCAAACCCCTGCGAAGTGAGACGTTCAATAACCGTAGTGATCTCCGGTGGCGAAACCTTGAGCCATTTCGCAAAGACGTGGTAATCGTAATGGGATGATGTGTCAAGCTCTTCCTTGCAGATCTCAAGAAGTTTTACGAGTTCCTTTTTTGTCCCCAGTTCCATCCCCTCGAGCCGTTCCTTCATCCGTACAAGAAGCGGGCAATCGTTGATGCTGCCAAGCCAGAGCGGACCTATCGGCGCCAGAGATTCATTGCAGTGCGGGCAGGAGGAGGATTTTTCCGGGATCATTCCCTTTGATTCTTCCCTGTAGGGACATTTTGGACACTGGAGCACAAAACCGATCCGACCAAGTGCACGGTCAGCGGCTCGTGCCCCGCCAACGAGCCTAAAGTGGAGCCGGAAGAAGTGTTCGCGGGAAAAACAGAGGAGCGGTTCGATACCCCGGTCGTACTTGATCACCTCTCGG
>JAPKXV010000088.1 GCA_026394635.1 Methanoregula sp.
GGACGTTGGACCCGTTTATATTACATTCCTGACCTTGTTCAACCCCTTGTCTGCCATTTCTGCTACAAACCGTGGCATCGAGTCGTTGATGGAGCGGCCGGAAAGGATAACCTGGGCATGGTAGCCGACCTCCTTAGCCTTCTGAACAAGGTAGTAGGGGTCGACGGGGATGCGAGTAGGCCGCCGACCATGCCGGGCTTGTAGTGGTGGAAGTTCCACTAGGTGCCGGCGGCATTCAAAACTTCGTCCGTGTCAAGCCCGAGCCGGGCAAAGATCCCGGGAAAGCTCGTTCATAAGTGCGATGTTGAGGTCCCGCTGGACATTCTCGATGACTTTGGCTGCCTCAGCAGTTTTGATATTTGGAGCACGGTAAACATTGGTGACCATTGCATAAAGCTCGCAGAGGTCATCAGTTGACTTCTTGTCCATACCGGAGACGATCTTGTAAATATTTTTAAGGATGTGCTCCTCGTCGCCAGGGTTGATCCGCTCAGGGGAGTAGCCGATGAAAAAGTCCTTCCCGCATTTCATGCCCGAGTCCCGCTCTAGGATGGGGGCCATGAGATCTTCGGAAACGCCGGGAAATACCGTCGACTCCAGCACGACAATCGCACCTTTCTTCAGGTTCTTTCCAACCATCTCAGCGGAAGAGATCACCGGTCCGAAGTCAGGATCTTTCGCTTTCGTGACTGGTGTCGGGACGGCGATGATAACAAAATCCGCCTCTTTGATCTTTTTCGGGTCGGTTGTTGCCTCGATTTTATTGCCCGGGGTTTTATTGAGCTCGTCGACCTTCTTCTGGTCGCGACGGTAACCGATCGTCCGGATGTGTTCGGAAAAATCCTGCGCTAACGGCAGGCCAACATAGCCGAGGCCGACAATACAGACTGTTTTATTGAGAAATGTTGTGATGCCATCCCAGAAATTCTCCTGTTAAAATATGTTATTTTAATTTGGATCTGACATAGCAAAAGTATACCGGTTTATTTGTGTGGGTCCGGTGGACGGTTATGCTTACCGGTGACATTGGGATGTATCCAAACCTGTGATGGGAGAACAATTCCATTCCTGGTTGCTGCGGGATTTCTATCTAAGATCCATATTTCCTACATGAAAATTGTGTACCAGGCATTTATTCCACAAAAAAAAGTGTTTGTACAGGAATACACATTGGATTACTCTCAACAACGGCACTCCGCTATAATAACTCAGCCGGGAATTTTCAGGTTCGATCTTTTTTGGGTTAAACATATGCAAAAACCCTGAAATGGCGGGCAGCTGACAGTGAATCCCCCATCTTTTTGGGTCCGGAGTAACTACGATCTCGATTTTGTTGCCCGGGGTTTTATTGAGCTCGTCGACTTTCTTCTCGTTACAAACGGTAACCAATCGTCCGGATGTGTTCGGAAAAATCCTGCGCTAACGGCAGGCCGACATAGCCGGGGCCCGACAATACAGACTGTTTATCGGGAAGTGTTTTTGAGGCCATGATTCCGCTCCTGATCGAAAATACTCTGCAGGTTCTCTTGTGATACACGAAAAAATATATCGGGATACCACAAGAGCCTTTCCTCGTACTGATCTCATGCTGGCAGAATATAACTCACTCAAATACTTATTGAAGTCTTAAATCTGACTGTGGTATCTGATCAAAACAGGCCGGGCAATCGTTACGAATACACGGTATCCCGGTGTTCAAATGTATGAAAAATAAGACAATCTCCTGATAGTTCATACAAAATGCGAAACGGGGGCAACCGGACACTCCGCAGACCTGCGAGTTCATATCTCAGGGGCTTTCCTATATCGGGATTGTCAATAATTCTCTCTACGATCTTCTTGACTTTCGTCTGCATGGCTTTATCCCGAACCTTTTTAATTCCCCTACGGAACTCGTGGGTATACGTAATGTGCATATCATTCCCAGATACTATCGAGATCGTCTGCACCGGATAGTTCACATACCCTGCCGGCTTTTACATCTTTTTTCGAACGTTCAATCTGTTTCATAAGCTGGGGCGTATTGAGTAGTTCGATGGTTTCGATTACTTCCTCAAATTCATTTTTCAATCGTTTTAGTGTCAAAAACGCCTCAGGGCTTATCACAACAGGTGCCGTTGACGCACCGTCTATCTGATATGCCCCTTTCATATACCAGACTTGATCGACATACGATTTATTAATGTTGATAACCGGTTTAAAAAAACGTGCATATACGTCAGAATGTCTTCATGCAATACGGGTATCAGAACTCACTTGAACACGATATCTGCTGCAATTACCGGTTTGTATCATTAAAATCGAGACAGTTCAGAGCCGATTTTTCACAACTTCCGGTAAAATATCCCCGCCTTCTCAGCCGGATCCCGGTCACGGTCTTTTTGGAGAAGAAGAAGTGTATAGAGCGAATGAACATATCTTCGTTGGAAAAGGATAGCGAATGACTGGATCAGGATCTCTTGTCTCAATACCGGCTTTTACTACCCTGTTTCTGCAGGAAATTGTACGGAGGATCGTAGATGCTGATGATCCTGAAAGAATTATCCTCTTTGGTTCGTATGCCTATGGAACCACCATAAGGATAGCGATGGAGATATCCTGCACCTCGTCACCGGGGTTGATCCGTTCAGGGGAGTAGCCGATAAAAAAGTCCTTCCCGCACTTCATCCCGGATACCCGTTCAAGAATGGGGGCCATGAGATCTTCGGAAACGCCGGGAAATACCGTTGATTCCAGCACGACAATCGCACCCTTCTTTAAATTCTTCCCGACCATTTCAGCGGAGGAGATAACGGGTCCGAGGTCCGGGTCTTTCGCTTTCGTGACAGGTGTTGGAACAGCAATAATAACAAAATCCGCCTCTTTTTTATTTTTCGGGTCGGTTGTTGCCTCGATTTTGTTTCCAGGTATTTTTATTAAGTTCATCGACCTTCTTCTGGTCGCAACGGCACCCGATAGTTCGGATGTGTTCGTAAAAATCCTGCGCTAATGGTAGGCCGACATACCCAAGACCGACAATACAGACTGTTTTATTGAGAAGTGTTTTCGATGCCATCCCAGAAACTCCAAGAAAATTGTTACATTCTATTTGAATCTGAAATAGCAAAAGTATACCGGTTTATTTGTGTGGAACCGGGTAACACGGTTATTATTAAGGTTTATAAAGAAAGGAGCCATTTCCAGAGAGGGATGAATTGTATGGTCTTATTATGTACTTCTTCGGTCCCTTCGTAATCTCCGGTAATAACCAGAAGATTATCGCATTCCAGTTCTTTTGAAGCGCGTATAATCGCACTCGTTTCACGTTCTTTCGTATCAGGGTGAGCGATTTCATAGCAGACCTGGATCAACTGCTTAACGTCCGTGCCTGTCTTTACCACGAAGTCGACCTCTTTGCCAAACCGATCCTTCCAGTAATGCAGGGTCGTATCGTAGTCTTCCCTTCGCAGAAGTTCCAGTGCCACGGCGTTTTCATAGAGGCGTCCGAAATTTTTAGAGAATCTGGTGGACAGCGCGGAAATAAAACCATTATCAATCAGATATATCTGACGTGGGCATTGGATTTGCTCCTTTATTTTCGGCGAAAGGACCGGAACGCTGATCAGGAAGTATGAAGATTCAATATATCCGATATAATTGGCGAGGCTGGTCTTTCCCACGGCATTCCCCATGCTTTTCATGGTATTGTATAACTTGCTTATCGAATACCTGTTAGAATTAATGAGTAGCCGGAGCAGGGTCCGAAGAGCTTCATCGTTTCTGATCCTGAATCTTTCAGCAATGTCCTTCGAAACTACGGTGTTGTAATACTGCTGCAATAATTCAATCTTCTTCTCTTCCGGGGCAAGGACGACCTCGGGCATCCCGCCGTAATACAGGAATTCATCGAGTGCTATGAAGATCTTCGCCCGCTCATTATCGGAATACTGAACTGATTCTCGATCGATGTGTATCCCTTTGAACGTTAGAAACTCTTTAAAGGTAAGGGGAAATATTTTTATTTCAAGGCAACGGCCCCGGAGCTCGGTTGGGATCTCGTGGCTGGAAACTTTTGAACTGGAACCGGTCACAAACAATTGAACATCGTAATTATCATAGATTCGCCGAAGCCACCGACTCCAGTC
>JAPKXV010000147.1:0-1529 GCA_026394635.1 Methanoregula sp.
AGACCATATTGGTAATTGCAACTTTAGGCACCTTGTGGGTTTTGATACCTGCATCTTTTACCGACTTCATGACTACTGCAAGCCCGTCTGTTAACGCCTTCTTGTTACGGATGCCAGTCATTACTATCTTGCCCGTTGAAAATATCAGGCACGCAATCCGGGGATTCTCGATACGGTATACTGCGCCGGGGAACCGTTTCTTATTGAGTTCGCAGCCCTTTACTTTATTTGACAACTCAACAAGGTCAATGGAATCGGCGATGGCACCGGATGCTACCATATTCTCAATCTTCAAGGATTCGTACTTTTTATCAGTCATCTTCTATTCTATGATTCTTCCCGGATCATAATACTGATGCCAACTTTATGTCAGGTCCTCATTTTCCGTTTTGACGTTATCAGAGTTGCACACAGTCAAATCCGACCGCAGACCCTCATAAAAATACACACCGGACAGGGGGTATCGTTTTAGAAAAAAGTTTGATCTAAAATATTGTTTAATTATCTTCCCAGCGGTTTTTCTTCTTTGTGAGGAAATAACCGGCAATTACAACGACAATGACAATAACCCCGATAATAATTAAGGTGGTTGTATTCAGCCAGCTGCCGCCGCCCCCGGTACTGGTGGTTTTTGTAAGATCAAGCCGGAAGTTGATCGCATCATTCAGCGACTCGTTTCCTTTGTCAAACGCCTCTTTTGCTTTTACCCGCGAAAACGCATAGTTTCCCGTGTTTAAGAGGTCTTTTGCCGATGATAGATATTGATCTGCACTCTCTTTTTTGACAATGACAATTGCGAGCCTGGGATCGTTTGTGATACTGCGGTTCACCGTAAAGTACGTGATATGTTCGCTCGTTTTTACGATGACCGCCTGTGCATCGTTTATCGCTTTTTCAGCCCATGCCCGGTCCATGAGTTTCTCGCCCTCATCCATAAGACCTGTTGCGTTATTGAGGGCTGCCTGTGCAGCGGCAAAATCTGAACTCTTTGCCGTGAGGATAGCCGATTGTGCGGCTGTGAATTTTTGTTCGGCAGCTGATGTGTTCACTCCCATCTGGGCATTGCTGTCGATGTGTGCGCGGAATGTCCGCAAGTCTGATTCCCGGAGTGCGATACTCTGGGTGATATCTGTCGGGTTCACAATCAGCCGCGACTGGGTGATGATCGATGCAGGAATTACCTCGTTACGGACATTAAGTTCCTGGACAAGGACAATCGACTTGTTCATCGATTTGGTGACCGAGGGTACTAAACCTTCAAGAGTGACGAGAACCGATTCCTGAACTGATGCGGGATAGGAAAGAATCCAGCCGGTCATGTAGATGCTGTGCCCGGTATCCTGTGGCATAGGATGATGAACCCCGTCCCGGATAATCGTTGTTGTCCATTTTGGATTGTTCAGGTCCGTGAAGATCTGAAGCGTGTTATCCTTAGGGAATGTCGCGCTCCCGGACGGTGTCATATCAATTTTAAATGATACGCTGACATTTGTCCCTGCAGTGAGATCTCCTGTCGGGTTGATGACCGG
>JAPKXV010000147.1:1615-2598 GCA_026394635.1 Methanoregula sp.
TAAGACCCATACTTTTCAGTTTCATCCACATTCTCCCCGTGCCTGACAAAAAGGCGTGAATAACTGGTCTTTTCTCCTGAAGTGATATAATACCTTGCATTTTATTTTCAAGCCGTGGAGTTGTTTTGGTTACCGGAAAAGACCAACCTTTATTTTACGTTGTACTACCCGGTGGTTCAGCCGGATAATCATCGTCCGGAATAGGTACCTTCAAGTTCTGTATTGCGTTCCTTCAGTTCCCGGTTCTGTTCTTCAAGTGTTGTGTTTCTCGCCTTTTCAATGGCAAGTATTTCTTCATATTCTTCGAAGAGTACTACAATTGCATCAGGATTGCTGGCGCATTTTTCCCGTATAAATTCGTAATCCCTTTTCATATTTGGCATTCATTAAAATGCTCTCCTAATATATCGTTCAATCGGTTTGCTCGCGTATTTCAGAAAACCGGACACGTATAGCCAATGAAAAAAGGGATATGTAAATAGTTACCCTTATTTAAAATACAAATCGAAATTTAGTTATAATCATTGCACACATTCCCCATTCAGGAAATAAAATGAAACACTTTACAAGGAATTTACTGGAAGGTAGTTGTGTTGTTTTGATTCTCTTGTGTGCAATTATATTCGCCGGATGTACTTCAACAACAACTCCTGCTCCAAGTAGTGCACCGCAAATACCGCCAACACCAACCCAGATTGAGACGTATCAGACAAATGCACAAACAAACGTAGCACCTGCAATAACTAGTACGCAGGTTGTTCTAACGTCAGCGAAGATTTCCCAAGGCATTACCATCACATATCCACAAGACTGGAAGAAAGAGGAGCTATCTGCAAGTGGATTGCGGGATTATGGGCGGGATACGGTAAATATTGCAAACTTTTTCTCTCCCTACATTACACCTGATAGGGCAGAGGCAGCCCAACCGAATGTAGATAAATCTAAATATACTACGTTAAGTATCGATGTGGATCCAACCCCTG
>JAPKXV010000058.1 GCA_026394635.1 Methanoregula sp.
AAGAACGGTGAAACGATGAAGGCGCTGGTTACGGGGTGTGCCGGGTTTATCGGAAGTCATCTCACCGATCGGCTTCTTGCGGAAGGGTACGATGTTACCGGGATTGATTGTTTCACGGATTATTATCCCCGGTTGATCAAGGAGGTCAATATCTATGATTCCCGGAAGAACCCATGTTTTACCTTCATCGAAAAAGACATCCTGGGAATGGATACATTTCCTGAAGTTGATTTCGTTTATCACGAAGCGGCGCAGGCAGGTGTCCGGGCATCGTGGGGAACGAGTTTTGCCATCTATACGCGGAATAATATTGAAGCGACGCAGCGACTTCTCGAATGGTACAAGGATAAACCTCTGACAAAATTTGTGTACGCATCGTCGTCATCCGTGTACGGGGATGCACCTTTGCCAATGCGGGAGGATATGAAACCGCAACCGGTATCTCCTTATGGGGTATCCAAACTTGCCGCAGAGCACCTCTGTTATCTTTACTGGAAAAACTATGGTGTTCCCACCGTATCGCTCCGGTATTTTACCGTGTATGGTCCGCGACAGCGACCGGATATGGCGATCAATAAATTTGTGAAGGCGATCACAAACGGTGACGCCCTTACGTTGTATGGCGATGGGACGCAGACCCGGGATTTTACGTTTATCGCTGATGTAGTTGAGGCAAATCTCCTTGCAGCCCAACGCGGAAGTTGTGGGGACGTATACAATATTGGCGGGGGAAGCCGGATCACGGTTAACGATCTGATACGTGAGATGGAGATACACTGTCAGAAGAATGCAAAAATTGTTCCTGCATCCGAGCAAAAAGGAGATACCCGCGATACTCTCGCAGACAACAAAAAAGCCCGTGAGTCTCTTGGCTGGATGCCGAAAATTTCTGTTCATGAAGGAATAGAACACTACGTACGATGGGTAAGAAACGGAAGAACGTGAAATGATACAAAACACTGCATTCACGGACGATCACAATTCCCTGACGTGACCACCCGTCCTCATCATCCGCCCGCCAAAGAAATGGGTGCCCGGTGGATTTTCACAATCACGTAAATGAGCAGTACTTTACAGATGTGGTGTGAGATGGGGATAATGCATTTTTGGAACTATAAAGAGGGATTTAATGATGACACCATCTATTAATCTATAGCACCAATATAATCAGACAGAGAGAGTTGATCCGATAACTATTGAGATGGTCGTATGAGTGATATTGTTATCCAAATCCCTGATGATACTCTGATAGCTTTAAAGGTGGTTCCAACGGATATTGGATCTGAGATTCGGATGTTAGCAGCAGTAAAACTCTATGAAATGGGGCGTCTGTCTTCAGGAGCAGCAGCTCGGATGGCAGGAATTTCGCGCATTCTTTTCCTATCCCGACTTCATGATTATGGGGTAGCAGCTATCTCACTTTCTCAAGGGGAAATAACTCGTGAAACTGAAACACTCGGAATATGTAATTTGTAATACGACCCCTCTCCTTTATCTTCATCAACTCGGGCTCCTTCAGATTATTCCAACAATCTGTGAAAATATTCTTATTCCTCCGGCGGTTGTAAGTGAACTTAACGCAGGTAAGGAACAAGGGGTAGATGTGCCTGATGTTGCGGAATATTCGTGGATACAGGTAAAGAGCCCCCTCTCTGCATCAGCAAATTCACTCATACGTGATCTTGGAGATGGAGAGACTGAAGTTCTTTTGCTTGCACTTGAACATCAGGGCTCATTGGTAATCCTGGATGATAATCTTGCCAGACGCTACGCTGTCCTCAATAAGATCCCGGTGGTGGGGACATGCGGATTACTTTTAAAAGCCAAATCGTGTGGAATGATACCCAACGTATCTTCTCTCCTCAGTCGACTGGAAAATAAGGGATTTTATCTCTCAAATGACCTTAAAGAGATTGTAATTCGTCTTGCTAATGAATAACAAAAAATGTGCATTTCTATGAAGATTTCCCCCCTCAAAACGGGA
>JAPKXV010000445.1 GCA_026394635.1 Methanoregula sp.
ATCTTCTCTCTTCAGGATCGATCACTGTCCGCATAGCTGAAGAGGAGCGCCATGTGCGGGCCGGAACACCTGCGCATTTTATTGAAGAAGTGAAGGGCAGATGGTTTGAAAACAGCCTGTACCCCGTAATGGATGGAAAAGGAAATGTGGCAAAGGTTGCGATATACAGCCACGATATCACCGCAATGAAAGATATCGAATATAACCTTGCACAGGTGAACGACCAGCTGGTATCGGAAAAAGAAGAGCTCCTCAAGTTTACTGCAGCCGTCGATGGAATGGATGACTGTGTGATCATCACCGATTACACTGGCAGCATCACGTACCTGAACCGGGCGGCAGAAAAGATGCTGGGGTGTGCACTTCCCGACGCACAAGGTCAGCATATCAGCCAGTTCAAGGCGCCGGAATCGAAGTTTGCTATCGAAAAAGAAATGTTTATCATGGATTCAAAAGGCGTCTGGGCAGGAAATCTTGTCATTAAAAACCGGCATGGCCTCAAGATCCGAACTTCCTTAAAAAGCTCCCCGATCATCAAAGACAACAAGACTTTCAGCCGCGTTTTTGTGCTGCGCGAACAGATATAGAGTTTTTGTGCGGGCATTATTTGAAGGACGCAAGGATATTTTAGGTTTTTTACGGCACGCATCCCCGTTTTTCTCATATTCTGACCAATCGCCCCTTGGAAAACAGGGAGCGGTTCAGTTGTGCGAGAGCTTTATTACCCTGCGTGGTGTTATTGATATGGAACCGTTCGTCAGCCCGTGTGTAGGGAGCCGGCTTGTTCTTCCCGAAGAGAAATTAAAAAAATTGGGAAGACCGATCTTCAATCCTGATCCATTCTCTATTCCTGCTGGCATTCGGGATATCTGCCTCGGTAGGGTAGTGGACATCCTAGAAGCCTCCGGAGCTTTTGACCCGGGTTCGAATCCCGGCCGAGGCGTTCTTTTTCACAAATTACTAAACATATAGTGCCATGGTAGTACCCTTTCATGACGTTTCAGTAAATCCGGAGAAAATGCATGAATAGCATCTTATTAAAAAGTTACACTGCCTGCACCAGCACAAGCGCGATAAACCCGCACCCTGCAATGCACATGATAAGGAGCGAGAGGCAAATCACGGCGCTTCAATGATTGCGGGCGATGAGGGGGCCCGCTATGGCTCGGAAAACGAGCGTGCCGCCCGGTACCAGGGAAAGTACGCGGCAGAGATCGCAAAATAACTGTGTCCATGACCCCTGTGCTCTTATGGCATTTTCATTATTCACGTTTGTTTTGACAACAAACTTCATTGCCTCTCATCTCCTTCACACGGTATAAGGAAAAGAGCGGAATGCTGCTGCAACCAAGCGAAGAGATCAACCGGGACGCGCTGGCGCTCCACGCCCGGCACCATGGAAAACTCGAGATCCGGTCAAAAGTCCCGCTCAAGACCCGGCACGACCTGTCCCGGGCATATACTCCCGGTGTGGCTGCGGTCTGCCGCGAGATAGCCCGTGACAAGAACCTCGCGTATAAGTACACGCTCAAGGCCAATACCATCGCGATTGTGACGGACGGTTCCGCGGTACTGGGCCTTGGCAATATTGGCGGGTATGCGGCGATCCCCGTCATGGAAGGAAAAGCGATCCTTTTCAAGGAATTTGCGGGGGTCGATGCGTTCCCCATCTGTTTTGAGAGCTACGAGACCGATTTTGTCGACCAGATAAAGAACATCGCGCCGGTCTTTGGTGGTATCAACTTAGAGGATATTGCTGCCCCGAAATGTTTTGAGGTCGAGGATGCCCTGCAGGGGATCGGTATTCCGGTCATGCACGATGACCAGCACGGGACGGCCGTGGTCGTGCTTGCCGCCCTGATCAATGCCTGCCGGGTGACCGGGAGGAAATACGAGGACCTCAACATCGTTATCTGCGGTGCGGGCGCAGCCGGCTATGCGATCACCCGGCTTTTAAAATGCATAGGGTACGACCCCAACGTGTGCACCATGGTGCATGATATCGTCGTCTGCGACACACAAGGGGTCATCCACCGGGGGCGCGAAGGACTCTACAGCAACAAGTACAAGTTCATCCTTGCAGATGAGACCAATCACGCGGGCAGGGAAGGGTCGCTTACAGATGCAATGGAGGGCGCAGACGTCTTCATCGGGGTCTCCGGTCCGGGCGTCCTTACTGAAGAGATGATTAGAAAGATGAACCCGGATCCGATCATCTTTGCGATGGCAAACCCGGTGCCGGAGATTATGCCGGATAGTGCACGGCACGCGGGTGCCGCTGTTGTAGGGACGGGCAGGAGCGATTTTCCCAACCAGATCAACAACGTCCTTGCATTCCCCGGAATCTTCCGTGGGGCACTGGACGCCTGCGCAACCCGGATCACCGATGAGATGAAGGTCGCCGCGGCGCATGCCATCGCGGGGTACGTCACAAAACCCCGGCGGAACCGGATCATGCCCAATATCCTTGACAAGGAAGTCACAAAACGGGTCGCGCTCGCTGTAAAAAATGCCGCAGTAGAGTGCGGGTGCAACCGGCGGCTTTAAAATAAAGGGATATATCCGTTACCCGTACCCGGTGATCTCGTAATCGATGGTTGTTGAATTTTTTGCGCATTCTTTCCCGTGCACCAGCAGCTCATCAACCGCCCGTTTGAGGAGCGCAGGATATACGGCGCCGACCATCTCCTGCACGGGTTTTTTATCACAGAAGAATTTGAACGTCGGGGTGCTCTTCACGCCGTAGCGTTCTGCAGTCCACGGGTTTGTGGTGATGTTGAGCCGGACGAACAGGACGACATCCCTGTACTCCTCTGCATAGGTCCTGAAGTACGGCTCCATCTGGTGGCAGAATGAGCAGGTCGGGGAAAAAAACATCACCACGACTGGTCGTGTCGCCTTCTCCACCAGCGTCTCCCAGAGAAGGTCGTTTACCTCCGGCACAATCCCGGGTTCCATGAACATCCCCTGCATCACTGTGGAGCGGATGCGGTTCTTATACTTTATTGCGGATAAGGGACCGGGCTGCCGGCAGTGCAGCTGCAAGCCCGGCGACAATGAACCCGGCGGGGAGGGGAGTTGCTTTGGTTGTGGGTGCCGCTGCCGGGGTTGCAGGTACAACAGTGGGGGGAAGGGGTGTGGACAACGGGGATACGGTCGTTGGTACGGTTGTCCGGACCTTTCGCGGGACGATTGAAAATGTTGTCGTGCCGGTAACCTGCTGGTTCACTGCGGTCACTTTCACGATATACTCATCAGGCACAAAAACGGAGGTGTCGATATCAAACGACCAGCGGTTGCTGCTCCCCGTGCCTGGCTGCACTTTCACGATCCCGGATTTACCGGAGAACTCATTCGGCTGACCTTTTCCGGTGGGGGCAAACGATGAGGAATACACCTCCACCATGAGATTGTCATCAACGGCGAGGTTGGTCGTGCCTGTGATGGAAAATTTCTCTCCCACCTCATGTTCGCCGACCGGGTCGATGAGTGCATCCGGTTCATGTACAAAAAATGAGGCCGTTGTAAACATATCATCGATATTCTGGCTGTTGACGGCATTCATGAGTGCCGACGCCGCATCTGCCGACTGGAGGCTTCCCGGCCCGGTGAGGGTGAAGATCGCCATGCCGTTACCCTGCTGCCGGTTGATCACCTGCCCGGTGGCGGCGTTATAGGTAATATCGAACTGCCCGTTCATCATGGGGTGCTGGATGAGGACGAAGTACTGCCCGGGAGCAAGGTTCCGGGTGTCGGAGGATGTGAGTTCGTATTCAAACGAATTGTCTGAAGCAACAGAGGTTGCCGTGACCTGGGCAAAGTTATTGCCGATGAACCAGACCTGGAGCCCCTGCTGCGGGTGCCCGGTCGCGATTCCACGGACATAGACCGGGTCGCCTTTGGCAATGGCAGGGGTTGACGATCGGGTTTCGCCCGCGTTGAGGGTAAGTGCGGTGACCGGTGCAATGAGAACCAGTACAAAGAGGAGGATGAGAACACAACGTTGTGCCGGGGAACTGATAAGGAAAACCATGCTGTTCTGATCAGAGTATTATTTTTTTATCACATCAAAGGATCAGTTACCTGCACTATATGTACAGTCTTTTCGTTTTTTATCCTACGCCCTCTCCTTCACGACAATCGCACATATCGTCCCGGCGTTCCTGATTTCAGGAGGGTAGGGTAATCCGCCACACCGTTCCCTGCCCGGATATACGTTCCATTCTCCCGAGTACCTGCTTCATAAGGGATATCACGAGCCGGAGCCCCGTCGATTTTACGTTGCGATACTAAAAATCCTCAAAAGATCCCCCTGACAATTGTCCCTGCAGGCACAGCAACAGGCCATAAGGATCATTCAATGCCCCCGTATCACACGAAAGAATAGACCGGCCAGGGCCCGGTAAACCTGACAGAAAGCCCATATTCCTTTTCAATGGTTTCCAGCACGTCGCCAAGCGTACTGTAATTCTCATCAGATACAAGGCACGAGCAGTTCATCAGCATTTTCTTCTCTTTCTCGGCGCTCTTTTTTATTTTCTCAATCTTGACATCATCACAGGCATCTTTGATCTTTTTATAGCAGTCATGGACGAGGGTCGCGGCCTCAGATTCCATGCCGGCTTTTAGTTCCTGCTCAATCTTTTGCCTGACCATGTATTCCATGCCCGGGCCACGGTGTTTCATCTCTTCCTGCAGGTTTTTTATCGCCGGGTTCATGGACGCAACCCTCTCTCCCATCAGCGACGGACTGTAAAATATCTGGACGCCATATTCTTTTTTCCCGGAAATTTTTTTGATCGTGTTTTCCAGCCGCTCATATTCTTCAGACATCCAGTGGAGCAGCATCTCCTGTGCAGTCTTGTTCCCATCGGGTTTTATGATGGTATCAAACGAGAAGGGCATCACCGTCCCGCAGTCCCCCGAGATGTGTTCGATGATCTTCTCGTGGGCCAAAACCCAGTCCTTTACGACCTCTTTATCCGTGCTCTCGTACGGTCGTGCCGGGCAGTCATGGACGATTGCCATTAGTTCCCGGTAATGGATTGAATAAACGTCCTGCCCGTCAATACCCGAGGACTCATAGTGCACCGGGGTAGCCCCGGCGGCAATTCCATACAGGTAGAGTCCCGGTGCACCCGGATCTTCAGAAAGGGGACTTTCCGGTGACACACTCTGGCCAGCGGACGGGATCGTGTCCCTGAGGGGGATATTTTCAGTCCTGCCCGGTGTCAGTGGACCGGGCCGAAAGGAGGATTTGAGTGCCGGGTCAGGGATTCCTGCGGTTGCATCCGCAACCGTTGTGGATACCGCTGTCCGGAGTGCAGGAATACCTTCCTTTTTAACAAGGTCACTCATGATTGCCCGGGTCTCGTTGGTGATCGATTCGATCTCCTCGTCCAGGATCTCCTGCAGGACCCTTGTTAATTTCTCCCTCTGCTTCTTGTTCATAACCCCTCCTTCATGCACCATGTCTAACTGCACGGGACCTGTTGCTCTTTCCAGCGTTCAGGATTGCCTATCATATCCACCACATCATTGACGACATCATCCAGTTCTTCCCGGATCTCCTTAACTGTTTCTGTGATGCCCTGCTCTTCCTTGATCTCCTCGATGGCGCATTTTAAGTCAAGAAGGGCACTGCCGAGCCGTTCGATCTCATCGTCGGTCAGCAGCCCGGAGTCCATCCTGCGAACCGCCTGGATCCGGAGTGTATCCTCAATAATTTCCACGAGTGCAAGGACAAGTCCTAATACTCCCTGTTTTAAATTTTTTTCATCGATCTCGATCATCTGGTCTTCTCCAGCGTCAGTTCCAGCACCCCGTTCTGGAACCGCTGTTTTTCAAGCCGGGCTTCGCAGGGCAACAGGACCTCTTTTTGAAATGTTCTTCTTTTATCTGAAGCGGAAATAAGAAGGGTGGATCCCTGCAGGTCAAGGGCGATCTTTTCCTCGTCAATCCCGGGCATCTCGGCGATTACCCGGAGGGTATTTCCTTCGTCAAAGAGATCAACGACCGGTTCAATGATCTTATTTTCTGGTTTTTCCGGTTTTTTAGGAGTCTGTCGGGTCTGTTTGTATCCTGTCTCCTTATGCTCGGGTGCAAGAGTGCGCACCCTGACCCCGTACTGGATCTTGGGTTCCGGAGAATATCCTTCTTCAAGCCGCTTTTTGATCTCTGCGTCTTTTTCCTTTATTTTGCGGTTCAGTTCAGGAGAATTTTTTCGCAATCTCTTCACGAGCTTTCCCATCCCGGGAAGAACGTCGTCAACAACACCTTCAACAATACTTTCATCATCATCATTTTGGTCGTCTTTCATGTGATTTGCCCCCTTTATTTACTACAATTTCAAGAATTCCGTGCTTACAGCTGGCTGATGCCCGCATGCTGCGCGGGAGATCAGACCCTGCCCGTTCCATCGTAACAATAATTGCATCATCATCCTCGGTCACCTCAGGGTGCCCCGTCTCTTTTAAAACCCCGTCATCCAGCCACCATGAAAATAAGATTCTCTCCCCGGTCAGGGGATCGGTGGCGGACTCCATGAATGTTACAAGGGGTTTGCCATACAATTTCACTGACTCGGGGATAATGACCTCTTTTAACCGGTGCAACACTTCAAAATGCGATGCGTTGGTTGCAGCGCTCATCTCTTCAAGGGTGGCATGCCCTTTCTCACTGAGGTACAGGAGGATTGATCTGCTGGTCTGGTCAAATCTTTTGAAAAAATCCGCGGTTCCGGAGTGAGTGCGAGAGAGCAACCCAAGAATTCTCCCGCACTCCCTGTACCTCTGCTCAATCATTGCCCGTACTTCCGGGTCGTCGCAATGCCGGATGAGGAGACGGGAAACTATTTCCGGGCCAGCTGCGGGTACTCCGCTTTCTCCCGCAGTTCCTCCCAAATCCTCCTTACCGTATTTCCTGCCAATCAGGTCGATGATTTCCGCCTGTGCATCGAGCAGGAACGGCACGAGGGCATCCGGACTGCTCTCATTCTGGTACATCATTCATCCCCCTGCAGGCGCAGTTTGAGGTAGAGCGCCTCCTTGTTCCCGACTATTGCCACCCCGATCTGGGTCGTTTCTGTCCGCAGGCCCGGGAGCGGGGACCGGACAGGATTGATCTCTGTGGTCTTTTCCGGGACGGTTACGCGGATGTTTACATCCCTGATGGCATCAAGGACATTTTTTTTCTGTTTCCTGCTCATGACACCACTCCCGTCACCCGACCTCGCCGGCATGGATGCCAAGGGATCCTGCATACTGCCGGATTGCGTCCTGTCCTTTCATCTCGAACGAGAAGAGAGGCATCTCGATGACTTGCAGGTCGCTTCCAAACCGCTTGTGGATCGCTTCAAGATAGTGTACCTGCATCTTCCTCCGTGACCTGCAGAACGGGCAGGTGTTCTCCGGGACGATGCCATTGACGATCATGCGGTGCATGGGAATGCCCAGCTCATCCAGCACCTTTTTGAACCGTTCGGTCTGGTGGAGCGCGAGCGCTTCGGGGATGATCACAGGAATGAACTCGGTCCTTGCAGGGTCTGTCAGTATTTTTTTTGTGAGAACCGCGGTTTCTTTGAGTCCGGTAAGGGTCTCAACAATGGAGTCTTTTGTTGTATCCCGGTCAAACAATGATTTGATTGCAGTGAGCACCCCCTCAATTCTCCCGTGGACGGTTAAGAGCCCTGTTGCATATTTGTGCATGATATCCGGGAGGGAAAGGAGCCGGAGTGTATGCCCGGTTGGTGCAGTATCCCAGACAATGAAATCATAATCTCCTCCCAGATAGACCAGCACCTCCTCTAAGGCAAAGAGTTCATCAAATCCGGGCACGACCTCGTTGGGGATCTCATCAAGGATCGTGTCATCGATCGGGACGATGGTTGCAAGGGTGTCGACAATTACCCCGCCGTAGAGTTTTTTGTATTTTTCGACTGCGGATTTTGCATCGATCTCAAGTGCGTGCAGGCCGTGCACTTTTTTGATTGTTCCCCCGATGGGAGTCTCAAAAATATCGGAGAGTGACGGGGCCGGGTCACTGGAGACGACCAGTACTTTTTTCCCGGACTTATTGAGGAGGACCGCCATTGCCACCGCTGCCGTGGTCTTTCCCACACCCCCTTTCCCGCCCAGGAGGATGAGCCGGGTTTTGCTTTTCAGCCCTGCACGCAGGGGTTCTGAAAGGGTATGCCCAGGTCCTTCCGGTTTTTGGGATTCCGGCTTTTTTTTCATGTGCACGACAACCTCCACCACCCACATTCAGGGGTGTGACCCTGATCTACCGGTTTTGCGCTTTTGATCAGGGGACTCTTCCAATCTCCCGTGAAGTCAGGGGGCATTTTTAAGTCTCCTCCATCATATCCTCGCGAAGGGAAAGATCGGTGCTGTCCGGTTAGGCGACTGGTCATTTTTACTCCGGTAAAGGGAGTGCTCCTTTTTTACAAGCAGGAGGTTGTGCCGGCCCATCTCCTTTTGGAGGACCCTGACACATCCCTCCGGATCCCGGAGATGGAGGGAGATCACCGTCCCGTCATG
>JAPKXV010000034.1 GCA_026394635.1 Methanoregula sp.
AGGACAAAACCAAAGGAGAGGTAGACAAAATACCGGGCCAGCGTCCTTATGTTCCGGAGCATCTCGAAGAACAGGATGTAGAAGATCGCAAAGATGACAAAGATAAAGATAAACCCCACAAGGTCCCAGTAAATCGTTCCTGCGTATTCTGCGAGGTATCCGAGATCATCGCTTGCCGAAAGCGGGGGCAACGGGATATTGTTCCTGACGATTAAGGTCAGGACAAAGGCAAAGACCCCGTTCATCAGGATCTCGAACATATCGTGCGGGACTATTCCCATGCATATGCTGTCCGGATCAGTATTCCCGCACGGTTGTTCGTTGCAGGATTCGCTGTCAGTCATCGGGTTCCCTCCCCGCTCTTTTTTAAGTTCTTCCAGGAGCGTGCCGACATAATAAAAAACGCCATCATCGCTCCAAAGTAGATGAACTGCGTGTAAGGCAGGTCACACGCTGCAAGGAGCAGGCCGGCGATTGCAGTCACCGGGAGGATGAGCATCTTTATCGTAATGCACCGGGTCCGCCAGCCGGTAATTCCTGCCCTGAGAACTGACGGTGTCCGGGAGATGTGGTACCACTCAAAAAAGAGGAGGGCTCCGAGCACCAGCATACCGCCGTGGAACAGGATGGGGAAGAAGGACTTATTCGAAAAAACGAGGGTGTAATGGCTTGAGACCGGTATTGTGATCAGCATCATCAGCATGGCAAGATGGAGATAGAGGTAGGTCCTGTCAACCGGTGCAACCATATGAAACGTATGGAAGGAGACGATCCAGATCATCGCAATGATAATGAATACCATCAGAAAGTTCAGGATATCCGGCACCTGCATAACCCCGAAGACGTGGGGCGACACCTGATCGATCACGTCGCCAAACGACGGGGTCCTGATGTTCTGGAAAAGAAGGAGGAGCGTGAAGATGAAGATGGAATTTGTCAGCCTGCCGATATTTACCTTCGTCACCGGTCCTTCTGTACGTATTTCCTGCGTCATGCGGGTACTTAGGATCATGGGAATTATGACAGATAAAATCCCCGTTTTTGCAATCGCTCCGCTGGTGAGACCCCGGTAAAGAACGGTCTCTCTTATGCCCGGTCCAGGTACCAGCCGATCCCGAACGATGAAGAGATAGTCTAAGACGACCGCGATCGCTGTCCAGGAAACTCCTACGCCGGCATAATACCGCAGGGGGAGGCGTTCCCGCCTCTCAAACCACCACCACGCGACAAGGATCGTGATCGGGGTGAGGATGGCGGTGATGATCCAGCCCATGGTATGTGCAACCGGCGTGAAATACAACACCATTGACGCGAGGTACCCGATGAGCCAGAGGAGGGTGCCGAGGCCTGCGGTGTCTTTCGTGACCGGGTGCATACTTTTGTATTCGCGGGATGGGGTGATGGGTTTTACTGAGGGGGGTGATTGTTTGGAGATCCGGCACGAGAGAAATGGGCAGGAGGCACCATGGCTGCAACGCAAAATCAAAAGAGAACCACGTTTCCCCTCGCGACAGATATTTTAATTGAATCGAACTGATAATGGATTGGTAAGGATCAGCAATTGTTCCGGGAGGTAAACATCATGAAATACTCACGTATGCGGTACACGGTTCTCATGAACAAAAACGATGAGGGAGGATATACCGTGACAGTGCCATCACTGCCCGGGTGTATTTCGGAGGGAGCTGACTGGGATGAGGCGCTGAAAAATATTGAGGACGCGATTGCCGGCTATATCGAGACACTGAAAATTCTTAAAAAACCGGTGCCGGTCGAAGTTGAAGTGAAATTTAAAACACCGGTTGTTGCATGAAGCTGCCCCGGATAACCGGTGAGAAGACCATAAAAGCTCTTGTACGTGCCGGGTTTTCGGTCGTTCATGTCAGGGGGAGCCATCATTATCTCTACCACTCGGAGCATGACTGCGTTGTGACCGTGCCGGTCCATGCCAAAAAGACGCTCAAATCCATTCTTGAACAGGCTCATCTTTCCGCAGAGGATTTTTCTGCATTCCTGTGAAGAGATGTAATCCGGGCCAGGTTCGAAGCATGGGCTTAACAGACTTTCAGCGCTCGCAA
>JAPKXV010000276.1 GCA_026394635.1 Methanoregula sp.
AATGTCCTCAACCAGATCCTCACCGAAATGGACGGGCTCGTTGAGCTCAAGGACGTCGTGGTGATGGGTGCGACCAACCGGCCTGATATCGTGGACCCGGCGCTTTTGCGGGCGGGAAGATTCGACCGGCTTGTATACATCGGCGAACCCACTCTGGAAGACCGGAAAAAGATCATCGGGATCCACACCCGGCTCATGCCCCTTGAGGGCGCGAATCTCGAAAAACTTGTTCGGGCGACAGCGGGGTACACTGAGGACGCGGTTGGCGATCTTGTTGAAACGTGGGGCAGGGATCGTACCGTGACCGTGGAAGAACTGAGCCCGGCCATCGAAAAGAAACCGGACGAGAGCACCGGTCTCCGCAAAGGTGAACGCAGGCGCAAAATTGCCGAACTCATGCACGAACGATCCCTTGTGCTCACCGATAAAAAGCGTGACACGTTCATTGGGAAGCTGGCAGAGGAGACCGAGGGTTTTGTGGGATCAGACCTTGAAGCATTTTGCCGGGAAGCCGGCATGCTTGCATTGCGCGAGGGTTCGACGGCTGTTACCTTACAGCATTTTGAAGAAGCCCAGAAGAAGGTCCATCCCACCATGAACCCCAACCTGCGGGACTATTACAGCAGGATCCAGCAGCACTTCAAGGGTGGGTTGCCAAAGCAGGTGCAGCCCCCGGAATACCAGTAACTCTATCCTTCATTTTTTTTAGAGTTCCGGTTCACGATCTCTCTCCCGTATTCAAGGTTGGTTGTTTTTTTGCGGGTCAGAGAAGGAGATTGAGGCATACTGCCGCGATCGGATGGCCGGCTACAAAGTGCCCAGCCGGTTCGTGATCGTGGATTCCCCGCTACGGGTCCACGGCTGGAAACTTTTGCGCCGCACGTTGCGGGAAACCTACTGCGGGGGCGTCGCATGAGCGCATCCGGGGAATATTCTGCGACAAATTGGGTAAAATCGGCACAAACCTTTTAAAGAACTTGTAAAATATATTAGCCGGTACAATTCACTATGGCAACTGCAACCCGAATCGATGATCTTTCAATAAGTGCGAAACCCAAGAAGCGGTCGACCGGTATTGTGGGGCTCAACCTCCTGCTGGAAGGAGGATACCCTGACGGTTCGATCGTCATGATGTACGGGACGGCGCTATCGGGCGTAGACATAGCTGCCAAGCAGTTCTGGAAGGTAGAGGGCGAAGAAGGGACGTACCTGATGAATGACGGGGAGATTGAAGTTGGTATGGCAGATGTCACCGAGCTTCACCCTGAAATGTACCTCCCCCAGATGGCCGGGGGGAGGATCGTGGTGGACTCCCTGTCCATGGTCGTACTCAAGTACGGCATTGACGGGGCCTTAAAGTTCCTCCACCTTGCCCGAGAAGAAGTCCGCAAGCGCGGTGCAAACCTTGTGTTTATCGTCTACACCGGGATCCACACACCTGTAGAGATGACACGGTTGATGCGTGCAGCAGACATCGTCATGGAGCTCAGGACAGAGACCAGCCAGAACGAGATCCAGCGGTTCCTTGCCGTCCAGAAGATCAAGGACGCGGCAGCTCCCGCACGCATGCTCCCGTTCATCATCACCGACAAGGGTATCGAAGCATCGACCACTTCAAGGGTCGTATAAAAAATTCTTTTTTATTATGGGGGGACTCTGGAGAAATTCCGGTTCTCATGTCATTACCCGAGATCCATGATGAACCAATTTTCGATGGATATCGCAAGGGGGGCTGCCGCAGTGACGGCGGCGAAGCCCCCAAGAACGTTATGAAAAGGATGATTTCTACAGAGCCAATTTTTTTTACAATGCGAGGCGAACTTCCTTTGCCGCCTCGCACATGTTCTTCAGCTTTGCAAAAGCTGCATCCCGCGAACGCATACGCATCCCGCAGTCCGGGTCGACGAGCATCGTCTTTGGCCCAAAGATTGCAACGCCTCTCTCGATCCGCTGCCTGATCTCGGCCACGCTCTCCACAGTGTCCGTTGCCGAGTCCACGCACCCGTACCCGATCATCCGCCCGCCAAGATCCCGCCGGGACATCAGGTCGAGGTTTGCCGGGTTCTTCGAGAATTCAAAGTCGAAGACCTGCACGTTGAACTTCAGGATCTCATCGAGCACATTCCCGAGGTTGCCGCAGACATGCATACAGACCGGCACCCGTACTGACCTGGCGATCAGGCCGATCGCGTCCTTTGCAACAGTAAGGTCGGCAATGCCGGTCGAGAGGATGGGCTCGTCTACCTGCAGGAATGTGATCCCTGCCGATTCCAGTGCCTGTGCTTCAGGGACAAGCACCGCGGCGAGATCTGCTGCCAGCTCCTCCTTGTTCCGGTACATGGGGGTGCTGATATGCAGCCCGTGGGCAAGCGTCGAGGGGCCGGTGATGATCCCCTTCACCCGCGGGGCTTTGCTCCGGGCATACTTTGTGTCTGCAACGGTTATGGAGACGGCCGCCGGCAGAACCTTGCCGACGACCTCCTGGCCTTTGATGCCGGGGATCTTCCCGGAGAACGCCCCGATCATGTCGCCCCGGACCTGTCCGTCAGAGATGATATCAATTCCCGCTTTAATCTGGTCAGCAACCGCAGTCTCTACCGAAGGGTGCAACGGGTCAAGCAGGCTGAGGAGCCCGCCGCCTCTCACTACTGGATAGCTCCCGACCACCGTGGTTGCGAGCACCTTATTGATAAAATAGTCTTTTGCCATACTGTAAAGACCCGATAGTTGCTCTTTGTAGATCCGGGTTGACCCGCTCGGTAAAATAGTATGTGGTCAGGGGACGAGCCGGTGCATGTCACGCGGGAAGAGCACCGCCTCCCGCACGTTGGAAAGGTTCAGCATGGTCATGACCAGGCGCTCAGCCCCCAGCCCCCAGCCCGCGTGCGGTGGCATGCCGTACCGGAACGGGCGCAGGTAGAACTCGAAGCTCCCGGGGTTGAGCCCCTTCTTCTTGATCTGCTGCACGAGGAGGTCATGCTGGTGAACCCGCGCCGCTCCGCTTGAGAGCTCCATTCTCGGGTGCATCAGGTCGAACGCCTTGCAGATCGAGGGGTCGTTCTCGTACGGCATCGCGTAATACGGGCGGATCTCCGTAGGCCAGTCCACGATAAAGTAATGGCCCCCCATATCAGCACCAATCGCCCGCTCCGCTGCAGAGCTGATGTCATCGCCATACTTAATCGGGTCTTCGATCTTCTTCTGTGCGATCGCAATCGCCTCGGCATAGGGGAGCCGGGGGAACGGGGCACGAGGTACCTCAAAGTCGGCAATCTCAAGGTTGGCGAGCTGGTCGGTGCAGCTATCCTTCACATGCCGGTACGTGTGCACGATCAGGTCTTCGAGAATCCGCATCACTTCGTGGTGGTCGGCAAACGAGACCTCGATATCGATGCTGGTTGCCTCGTTGAGGTGCTTTGTGGTATTATGCTCTTCAGCGCGGAATATCGGTCCGATCTCAAAGACCTTCTCAAAGCCCGCCGCCATCATCATCTGCTTGTAGAGCTGCGGGCTCTGGTTCAAAAACGCCTCCCTGTCGAAGTACGCGATGGGGAAGAGCTCCGTACCGCCCTCGGTTGCAGCAGCGACGATCTTAGGGGTGGTGATGTTGATGAACCCGTTGTTTTCGAAATAATTATTGATCGCATGCATAGCCGCGCTGCGGACCTGGAACACAGCGGTCACCCGTGGCCGCCGTGCATCGAGGAACCGGGAATCGAGCCGGGTATCGAGATCGGCAGGCACCTTCTCGACCACATCCAGCGGCATCGGGCTCTCGCTCATGCTCAGGATCTCAAATGTTTCCGGCACGAGCTCCCGCCCGCCCGGTGCTTTGTCAATTGCCTTGACGGTCCCGGTCACCCGGACCACTGATTCCCGGGAGACTGCCTTTGCAGCAGCAAGCACCGCCTCGCTCGCCTTTTTCTTTACGATGGTGACCTGGATGATGCCGGTCCTGTCGCGCAGTAAAAAGAAGGCAAGGCCGCCGAGGTCGCGCACTTCGTGCACCCACCCGATGACCTCCGCCGTGCCGGTAGTGGGCGTAACTGACTGTATCGGTCTCCGCATTAAACTCCTATAATGATGGGACAGCGGGGATAATGGATTTTTGGGAGTGCACCACGTTTAAATATCGCCGTCCCCCTGTATGATGTGATGACAGAAGGAGAGCAGGTATCAATACAACCGTCAGGGAATACGGGCAGGGGCTTCAAGGTTCTGATCGGGATCATCGTGCTTATCATTATCCTGATGGCCGCGGCCATCCTGACGCTCACCGTGACTACGGTAAACCCGGAGCCGGGCGCTACGTACCCGTACACAACATTGTATGCGGTCTCTCTCCCCGAAGGTGAAGCGGTGAACATCGGTACGACAAGAATGGTGGTGCTCTCGTTTGAGAACGAGATGCTGGCAGATGTTGATGGCAACCGGGAAAAACTGGTGATCGGGGAGGAACGGCAGCTTGCCGAGCGGCGGGCGCGGATCACCACGCTTGGCATACCGGTCCTTGAGACTAACTTCCAAATCGGGCTGAAATATAAGGGCGTACTGGACAAACGTGCCTTCTTTGACCTGACTGTACAGGCCCAGAAGCAGGTACCGGAGTTTATCTTGAGCCGCCTGCTGCCCGCAAGCATTGATGCAAGGGCGATGTAACTCCCCCACTTTTTAAAAAAAAGAATAGATTGCTCCTGCAGAGAAAAAAGAGATTTTTTAGATCATCGGGACCGGCACGTCGCGATAGTCCGGCCCCCCCTTCAGGTCAATGGTCTTGATTGTGGAATTGATGGCTGCAAGGTCGGTGGCGACGATCTTTGCTGAAGAAATTGTGTACAGGTCGCTCCCGATATAGAGCGAGCGTTTCACCTCGTTTGCCGAACTGCCGTAGTAGTAGTACCCACCTGAAGCCGTCCCGTGCTCCACGGTGCCACTGAGCACAAATCCCGTGTCCGGGTCGACCCCGAAGACGTACGCGCCGTACCAGATGCGCTGCTGGTTGTCATAATAACCGGGTTTCTGGACGGCCGGTACTGTTGTAACCTGACGGATTGGGAGGACGAGCAGGTTTTTGCCCTTATCAAACAGGAATGCCTTGTGGTCGTAGAGGGCCGCCGAATCGGTCCCCGAATCCCCGATCTCGACCTTGCCAACCTGCCGGGGGTGCTCGACATCGCTTACGTCAAAGAGGGCGAGCTTGACCCCGCGGGTGGAGACGCCGCCCCAGTCATTGGTTGCGGTCTCCTTGCCAACCCCGATGATATGGGTGCTGTCATACGGGTACAGGTAATCGGAGTAGCCCGGTATCTTGAGTTTCCCGAGGATCTTCGGATTTGATGGCGACGAGAGGTCAATGACAAAGAACGGGTCGATCCGCTTGAACGTCACCATATAGAGCCGGTCTCCGATGAACCGGGTGGAGTAGATCTTCTCCTGTTCGGCGATGTGGGTGAGCGAGCCGATCGCCTTCATGCTGCCGTCAAGCACAAAGACGTTGTTGTACTCGTACTGGCCCTGGCTCGTCGAGACATCCGAGGTTGTGGCGACACGGAGGTTGCCGTTATACTCGTCCATCGCGAACTGGTTCTTGAGATACCCGGACACCTCGCCGTTTGCCACGTACGCGATATTCCCGTCGCTGATCGCGATCTTGTGGATCACGGTCGTCGTCTGGTCATACTCCCGCTTCCGGATCGCATCCTGCTCCCCGCTCTTCATATCAGCAATGACCACCTGCTTCTCGGTCTCGCTCAGCTTGTTGAAGTCCTCGTACAGGATAGTGGCCGGTGGCGCAGAGCCGGAAGAAGCGACAGCCTTCTCGGCCACCACCGCGATCTGCGGTCCTCCCGCCATCGTCCGGTAGACCGGGTGCCACTTCTGGTAGCTGACGTACATTGCGTCCTGCGAGACGTAGAGGATGTTGCCCGACCCAATCAGGAAGGTCTTTGCAGCCTTCTCCGCGCCGCTGGTCGCGTCGATCGCGGTCACCGTGGAAAAGACGTAGTTGTACTCGGGGTTGTCGAAGTAGTAGACATCCGGCTGGACGACGACCTTTCCGCTCTCCCGGACTGCCGGCACGATGATATCGTCATACGAGTACACGTTCTCACGGGTGAGCATGTACACCATTCCCCAGATCATGCGGGCGTCGATATAATCGCCGTCGATCGTGTAATCTTTGATGACCTCCGGGCTCTTCCTGTCCGAGATATCGTAGATGGTGACATGAGTGACAGGGTTTGACCGGTAGTACGGCGGCATCATCGCGACCCTCTCCATACCCGTGGCACTCCCGCCCGTGGTCCGGACCCGTGCATCAGAACTTCCCGTTGAGAAGAGCACGAGCCGGTCGCCGGTAATAAAGATCTCTTTTACCGCATCCTCGATCTCTGTCTCGGATATGATCTTCGCATTTTGTGCCGGATAGGCATCAACGATCACCAGACGGCTCCCCGATATGATGTAGATGTACCGGCCGTCGTTCTTCACAAAGTCCGGCTCATCCACACCGGCGACCTGCACATTGGTCGTCGAGTAACCGGTCGATCCGGAGATCCCGGCAACATCAGCCGAGCTCTTCGCAGCACCCTCTGTCGCCATCATGGGTGCTGCCACGGTCCCCTCGGCAAACCGTACCGATCCGTCTGTTACCCCGTACCCGGACTCCTGCGCTTTCTGGGTATTCTCTTGTATGTACTGCCTGATCTCGTCAGGGGAACTGAACTTCTTTATCTCCCCTGCCGATGACATCGTCGTCGTGCTCGTACAGCCGCAGGCGATAAGTGCGGAGAGGAGCACGAGCGTAAGCCCCAGCCAGAGGATCGCGTGTCGTGCCATAATGTATCACGCAGGCTATTGTCAAGAGAAGGTCATTAATCTGGCGTTGACTTCAAAAATATTCGCGATTATCGGAGTTTTCCAGGTTCGCACGCATCCCGGCTCACTGTTTTTCCGTCGCTTGTGTCAGCTTCTCCACATTGCTTTTTGTAAAAAACCCGTCAAACCCGCCATACCGCTGGATGTATTCGGTGACAAGCATCGTGTGCTCTGACGGCTGGGAGAAGATCTGCCGGAGCCCCTCTTCTTGGGAACCGGCGAGGTCAAGGAGGAAGGAGAGGCCGTCGTCTTTCAATGCAGCAACCACGTTTTCGATCTCTTCTGTCCGGAACGCAATGTGGTGGACACGGGTGCCGTAGTTACGGATGAACTTCTCGGTTGGCCCCGGTGCCTCTCCCCCGGTGTCCGGCACGATCCCGGAGGTGAAGACCATCGCAAAATCGTCAGCCGCTCTCCGCGCTACGCTCGTTATCGAGTTAAGCGACTTAACATATACCGCAAAATCGTAGTGATAGTTGGTAAGCGACAGAAATTCAAGGATAGCGGCATTGCGCTCCTGCGCAGTGACCCGTGTCGCGGCATGGTCGAGTGCCGAGATGTTGCCCAGGTGCCGGGGAGGTGGCTTGGGGAGCAACGGCCGTTCTGATACCCCAGAGGCAGGGAGGTACGACCGCTGGTCACTCTGCCACTCGACAAATCCCAGCGAGTTTCCCGTGAAACGTGAAGGGAAGGTCTGGATGAACATGCCGTGCCGGAGTCTGACTGGTGCATCGGTAAGGAAATTTACCCCGCGCTCTCTCTGGATAGCGACATACTCTCTGATATCCGGCGTCGTAAAGACGAGGGTCTCAAGGCGCGTATCCGGGAGTTTTTTTGCCACAGGGGCGTCATTGAACGGTTCAAACGGGTTCCACCCCCCGGTCCTCGAGCGCACAAGGAGCGAGGCGGAACCGGTGCGGGAGAGAACATACATCGATGAAGATGGATCAAAAAACGCCTCATCGGATACATGACCAGTACACTGTAGGAGCTCCGTCACTGCCGGAACAAGCCGGTCAGGTCCGGTATTGATGATCACCGCATCGAGTCCGCCCACCAGCCCCTCAAGCCCGGCATCGTTCCGCCCGTCAATGACAACCGGCGCCTGCGCAAGAAGATCTTCCTCCTGCCGGGTAAGATCTCCCTCCTCAGTCAGTGCCATCAGTTTTCGTCCCTCACGTACAGCATAAGGCTGCACCGGGGTAATAATAATGCTGAAGTCGGCACCATCAGGGAAAAACCATATTTATAAAACCGTATAATATGGGATAAGGTGCATGTATGAAAACTGCGCAAAAACCAACCTATACGTTTCTCATCCTACTCATTGCGCTCATCATCCTCAACACGGTGCTCGCACGTTTTGCGGTCATTGCGATCCCGTTTGGAAATGTTCCGGGAATGTCCAGCCTGTATTTCGCGGTTGCGTTATGATCCTCTTTACCCTGTGGTTTGGCGGCTATGGGGCAGTGGCTGCGTACGTGGGCACATTCATCGGTGCTGGTGTACTCTCGGGAATGCCCCCTGCGGTCATCTGGTACTGGTCGCTTGCGGGACTCTGGCAGGTAATGATCCCGCTCGTCGCCCTGCGGATGCTTAATGGTGACGTACGTCTGGGTAAACGCCGTGATATTATTATTTTCGTCATCTTCGGCATCCTTGTCAACAATGCATTTGGGGCACTCTGGGGCGCAGTCACGCTCGCGCTCGGCAACGAGATCGCGTGGGCCCAGGGTTACACCGGCATTTTTTGCAGGGTTTATCGGAAACGCCATCATAACCGCGCTGATTGTGCCGCTCGCGCTCCGGTATGTGACGCCGAAAATAGAAAAATCAAAGGTCTTTGTATGGCATTACTGGGACTAATCAAAAAAATCCCACCAAATCCAAATAAAATCATTTTTTCGTTGACAGGTTTTCGGAGTGACCAATCATCCTGATGGCCACAAATACCAGCGGGATGAGCAGGTAGCACATCATCGAATACGATGGTGAAAAAAACGAGACACCAATACCCAGCAGTGCAACGAGTGGCAGTACCATGCCCCGGTGCATTCCGTTTGCTGCGGCAACCGTGCTGATCTCCAATGATGTGATCCGGGGGTTATGTACCAGGTACTCCCAGTGGCAGAGAAAGAGCATCCCGATGATGAACATGTTGGTATGGAACAGGTCGACGGCAACCGGCACATCCGAATAATCCCCGCTGATGTTTGTAGTAAATGGCATAAGTACGATAAATGCAAGGATCAAGAGGGTGATCCGGGTGAGCATCGGATCGATAGTCCGGACAAAGTGGAACTGGCGGTGATGCAGGAGCCAGAACGAGGCAAGGATAAAGAAGGCGATAAAAAACGAGAAGAATTCCGCGTGCATCGCCATCACGTATGCGGGAAGCTCTGTGGCTGCCTGTCCTTTTGTCAGGATCGGTACAGAAAGGCCGACCACAAGCAGTGTCATTGCAAATGCAAAGATACCATCAACCAGCGCTTCTACACGGTTTTTGGATATCTGGTAATCACCCGCCGGTTCCTGCCCGCTCATAACGTTGCCCATGAACAATGGGAACGGGCAGTTTTTATGCGTTTGCAGATACCGTTCTATCGCACACCTTTATCCATCCCCCCTTCCCACCATTTCCATGGTGATACAATCATGAAGATCCTTGGAATCAACGGGAGCCCGAAAGGCGAAAAGAGCCAGACGCGCCGGCTCGTGATGGCAGTCCTCGAAGGGGCGCGGAAGACGGGGGCTGATGTAACGTTTGTGGATATCTGCGAACTTGAGATCACATACTGCAATGCGTGTGGCACATGCTATGCCAAAGGGGAATGTATTCATGACGATGATTTCCCGGCACTTCTTGAGAAGATGCTTGATGCGGATGGCATCGTGCTCGGCTCACCCAACTATATCAACTCGGTCACCGCACAGCTCAAGACCATGCTCGACCGGATGGCGGATGCAATCCACTGCCAGTACTTCACCGGAAAGTATGGGTGCGCTGTAGCGACAGCAGGGGGTTCCAT
>JAPKXV010000111.1 GCA_026394635.1 Methanoregula sp.
ATGAATCGCCGAGATACGTTTCTGTTGTTGAGTTCTTTTTTGGCTCATTAGAACGTGATCCCGCAGGGGATGCCGGTGAACTGAGCAGTAATCATCATTGCTTTGGTTGCTTCTTCGGATCCAATCCTTAAAGATCGAAGATCGCACGCTGATCTTTTGACACTTTCACCCCCCGCCCGCCATAACATTGTTAGATATATACACCAAATACAGTGTAGCGACATGCAGAAGACCCGGTTAAGTTACGATGAGGAGGAAACGTTTCGTAAGAAACTGATAGCGCTTCTCCTGAGCGGAGCTGATAACCCAATCGCCTCAAAAGTAAATTTCCAGAAAGAGCTGTTTCTGCTGATCAAGGCGATGCCACAGTTTGAATCAATTTTTGATTTCATGCCTCATCGGCTTGGTCCCTACTCAAACAGCGCTGAGCATATTATTGAGAATAATCCGGAATTGTTTGTTGCTGATAATAAGGGGATTTACCTGTCCGATGAAGGAAAGCAGTTCAGTTCGTCAGTCAAAAAGGAGATGCACCCGGAAAATTTTCTTGCGCTCATTCAATCTATTACGTTTATCCGGTCGATCTATGACCATCTGAACGATGATGAGTTGATGTTCCTCGTCTATATGACCTATGGATATACGGAAAAATCTGACCGGTTCGATGCGCTGCTGAAACGAAGAAAACAACTTGCTGACAGTCTTCTGCGCAAAAAGGTCATCACCCACCAGCGATACGTGGAGCTTCTGAAGGGATAACGTGAACGTCATCCCCGATTCATCATTTTTTATTTGTTTTCTTGACGATCTCGAAGGTCACATGCCGATCAGCGATCGTGTCCGTATTTTGTCATTGATAACCGGAAACTTTGCCGTGCTGGTTGTGTCGGAAGTTGAAGTTGAGTCAAGGTTTTCACGGGTTCCGTCACCAGTCAGAGATCAAGCACGGATGGTGAAAATTCCGGCATCCGGTACACGAAGCGATCCGTCAATTGAACTGCTCCGACCCCTGATTGGAAAAGGAGAGCACGGAGTGATCTCCTGTGCGTACGTATATTTCCTGAACGGTGATGGCACGTTTCTCTTTATCCTTGACGATGGTGTTGCCCGCGATCTTGTCAAGCGGATACTGCCATCACTTATCAGACACATGAAAGGAACTGTGGGATTCATCGGTTACTGCGCTATCCAGAAAGTACTTGAGAAGAACGAGGCAATACATCTCTTAACGGTTATCGGCAGGAGTAAATTCAGGGTCGATCGATCAACGATCACAACGGTGATTGCCGGGGTCCAGAGCCGGTGTGTATGATATGACAAATTTCCGTGTCCGCCTCACAGAACAAGACGATGAAACGCTGTTTACCAGTAAGCAGCTCTCATTAGGTCCCCTCACCTTTTCCACTCCATGCAAACTTTTCGATCTCAATAATTCTCCATCCGTATCTGCGTTCCAAGCACTCGATCAGGCACGCCTCGGGACAGTGACTATCGCTGAGCGGAGCCGGTTCATTCATCAGGAGACGTTCATGCGGGAAGCTGATCATCCGGAAGCCCGGTTCCTTGCGGATTCGTATGAAGGTTTCCTGGAACTCATGCGAGTGAACGAATTGTCACCCAAGATTATCGACTATGCCGGCGCCACGAATGCCGCCAATGCGGCCTGCTCTTTGTCCCTGCGAAAAACCTTTGGCGCGACCCCGGCGGACGTGTACTGGGAATACGCACGCGCCCG
>JAPKXV010000335.1 GCA_026394635.1 Methanoregula sp.
ATTCCCCGGCATTCCCTGCACTCTGCAAATCCTTCAGGATCTTTTCGTAGATATCGCCGAACAGGTGCCGGTCCGCCGAGCGGTTGAAATCGATCTGGTTGATGGTATTGATAACCTGACGGATCAGCGTACCGTTCTTCATATAATTGTACGAGTCCTCGAACACCCGGCGCAATAAGATCCCGGATCCGTTCGATCCCGCATCAGCTGGCAGATCCTTCAATGACTGGAAAAGATCCGTATCGATGAACTTCAACAGGTCTTCACCGGTAATCCCTTCATCGCGTGCCGCCCAGTTCCGCCACCTCAGCCGCTCAGGCATCGGGGAACGGTAATCTCGGTGGAGCATCTCATATTCCTTCTCGTGGTCGTCAAAAATTTTCAAAAAAAGCATCCACCCGAGCTGGCTGATCCGCTGGGCATCGCCATCCACACCCGCGTCTTTGCGCATGATGTCCTGAATCGTCTTGATCGTCGTACCAACTGCCATAAAAAAAACCCTGCTCCCCTTATTTAGTGCGCTTCAGCACTCAGCCGTATAGAGACACTGCTCAAGCTGCCGTATCGCTGCAAGATAGTTGGCGCTTCCGCCAAAAATAGTGTTCACAATCTCCACTGGTGCCCCGAAATGCTGGAACGGATCAACCCTGAGCACCTCCATGCTCTCGATATCCGATAGTCCACCGTCTGAATATTTTAGAAGGATGGCATCAAGCACCTTCTTTGCCTGCTCGCCATATTTCGCAAAGTACCCGGTCTTCCGGACTTTTGCCGCCCGTTCTTTCCGTGAAAGCGGAGGCTGATCGAACACCACATGGCAGATAAGGTCAAACGGATCATAATCCTTCCCCACCTGCTCTTCAAGAGCTTCAAAAATTACTCCTTCTTCCTCCAGCTCTGCAAGGATTGCCATCTTCTGCTCCGCTTTCGTCCACGAATTTAAAAACGAATCCAGCGTAGAATATTGTTTCATCACATTCTTGCGGGTATAATCCTGGAGCGACTCGGTGATCAGTTTCCCGTCTGCTGCAATGAACTGCACGCGCCCAGCCACAACAGTCACCGGTACATTGTTGACCACATAATGCTTCCCGCCCGGTTCTTCAAGCTCGTGTGGGGATTTTGGCACACCTTCAGCAGGCTCGGGATCGTACTGGCTCCCGTCAAGCGGCTCGCCGTCAAACAACGGGTCTGCGAAATGCTCGCTCGCCTTGCGGAAATCCATTATCGTAAAATAATATTTGTCATAGTCTTCGTTGATCCGCGTACCCCGTCCGATGATCTGCTTGAATTCTGACATTGATTCAACCTGTTTATCGATCACGATTAACTTGCATGTCTGGGCATCCACACCGACACCCAGAAGTTTTGATGTCGTTGCGATGACCGGATACACGCTCGCAGGCATGATGAAATTGTCAAATTCCGCCTTTCCTTCCTTACTGTCACCGGTCATCCGGACAATATAACGACCGTTCTCCATAACGAGATCTGCATTTTCGTTCACGAGGCACTGGCGCATCCGCTCAGCGTGGTCGATGTTTTCACAGAATACGATCGTCTTTGCTTTGCGGTTAGTCCTTTTCAGGAACTCCGAGATCTTGTGAGCAACGAGCATCGTTCGTTGTTCGAGAACTAGGCTCCGGTCAAAATCCTTTCGGTTATAGATCCGGTCTTCAATCACCTGCCCGTATTTGTCCTTCTGGTCACGTTCAGGTCGCCAGCCGGTCAGGTCTTTGTCGAGATCGATCCGGATCACGCGGTAAGGTGCGAGGAACCCATCCTCGATCCCCTGTTTGAGCGAATATACATACAGCGGTTGACCGAAATAATTGATATTCGATATGTACTTTGTTTCCTTCGGGGTCGCGGTAAGCCCGATCTGCGTTGCCGAATGGAAATATTCAAGGATTTCACGCCACAACGCATCATCCGCAGCACTGCCCCGGTGGCATTCATCGACAATAATCAGGTCAAAAAAGTCGGGGGAAAACTGCTTGTAGATGTTCATCGCCTCCTCATGCCCGCTCACTGCCTGATAGAGTGAGAGATAGATCTCGTAACTCTTGTCCACCGCCCGGTTCCTGATCTTCGTCATCGCAGAACCAAATGGCTTGAAGTCATTTGTGATGGTTTGATCGACCAGAAAATTCCGGTCCGCCAAAAATAAAATTCGTTTCTTGATCCCGGCTTTCCACAATCGCCAGATGATCTGAAATGCGGTGTAAGTCTTACCGGTACCGGTTGCCATCACGAGCAGGATGCGGTTCTGCCCATTTGCGATCGCCTCAATCGTCCTGTTTATTGCGATTTGCTGGTAATAACGGGGGACTTTGCCGGTCTCATCAACGTAATAATTCTGGGTAATGATCTGCTCTTTTTTCTGATCAAGTCCCTTCCACCCCCGGTATCTCTGCCAAAGATCATCTGGTGTGGGGAACTCGTCAAGTGACAACTCGCGTTCCATGGGCACGTAACTTCCGGAACGATCGTGCAGGAGAAAACCGTCACCATTCGTACTGAACACAAACGGGATGTCCATCATGTCGGAATACCCGAGCGCTTGTTGCATCCCGGCACCGATACTGTGGTTGTTGTCCTTTGCCTCGATGATCGCGAGTGGAAGATTCTGCCGGTGATAAAGGATGTAATCTGCAAATTTTGGGGTTCCACGGCTGATCGCTGTCCCCTTTACGAGCACGCGCCCACGGGTAATGGTGACATTTTCACGAATCTGCGTATGAAGATCCCAGCGGGAACGAACGAGTGCTGGGGTGACAAACTTGGTGCAGATGTCCCGTTCACTTAACTTCTTTTTATCAAATATTTCCATTGGGTGTATTTCACTCTTTGAGGAACATCCCCTAATAGCTTTCGATGAATAATTCACAAAAAGATTGCAAAAAATGTATCACTTCCCATCTCCCCCCACAAATCTCCTCATCACCCGCTCCGTCATCTCGTTCACCTTCCGGATCCGCTCCCGGACCTTTGCCTGTGTCACGGCATCCATCACCTTCACGTTCAGGAACCCGTTATACTCGACATTCATCATCCCATCATCACCCATTGAGACCATCCAGACGATCCCCCAGACATCGACCGTTGGGATGCCCCGAACGAGGATTGGTCGCATCTCAACCGACTCTCCTGCCTCGTCGATCGCGTTCCTTTCCTGCAACAGGGCAGCCTTCAGCAACGTCGTTGCCGGATTATCGAAATCTTCTTCGCAGTTCGAACAGAGTTCCCGGATTGGGGAGATCTCATTATTCAGCCAGGGAAGATTTTTCGTGAACGAATCGTTGATTTTAAGGTTCTTCTTCATCGCATCATCATCATCATCTTGCTTCTCTAGATCTGCTTTGATCCCGAAGTATGCGGTAAAGAGTTCGATCCCACCATCGCGTACCAGTTTACGATGCGCTTTCCGGTCGAGAACCTCGAATAATTTTGTCATACATTTCCTCCATTTTGTTCCGCAGCCAATCCGGAACTCCCGGGCACATCGTAACAGGTCTGTCCACTCACATTCCCCTCTCTCACCAGCCGCCCGTAACACCCTTGGCACAAACTCGTATGCGTGCCCTCATCCCGGTACGCAACCGGTTGAACAGAACACACATCACATCTCCCAAACAATGCAGGATCAACTTTCCTGAACTC
>JAPKXV010000347.1 GCA_026394635.1 Methanoregula sp.
GAAATTCAGGGGTGAAAATTCACTCCATATCTCCCAATACTTTTTTCTTTACGTTTTCAAAGAACAGCATTTTGTTATTGAATCCGTCGAAAATGTTGTGGTGATTCGGGTGTTAAAATAGTAGTTTACCCTTAAGAATTTATTTTTTGAGAGAATTTCACGTGCGCCGCAACAAATTCCCGCACCAGCTGCGCTGCAACCGTTGCCGTCTGCCCATGATCAAACGGGCTCACCTCAACATAGTCAAACGCGACAGCATGCGGCGCGACAACCCTGATGAGATCCCGGATATCCTGCGGCGTGAGCCCGAACGGCTCCGGTGTCCCCAGCCCCGGTGTCAGGCAGCAGTCGATGGCATCGGCATCGATGGAAAGGTACACGCGTTTTTTCCCGATCGTGTCCTTTATTTCGTTCATGACCGAATCCATCCCGCGTTTGTGTATCTCATCAGCGGTGTACAGGGTGAGCGACTTCGCCAGTTCGAACTGGTCTTTGGTCCCGCTCCGTCCCCCGACAATGATGATATCCTTAATGCCGTCTTCGAGCACGCGCCGGGTGGTGCAGGCATGGTTGTAGTGGGTGCCCCGGAACTCGTCCCGCAGGTCGAGATGGGCATCGCACACGACATAGCAGTCGGGTTGTACCGCACGCACCGCCCCCGTCGTGATGGAATGTTCCCCCCCGAGCATAACGGGGATTTTCACGTCCCGGATGATCTCCTGCCCTGCGGAAAAAACATCTGCAACCACGTCCTCAGGCATCACCCCGGTATCGATATCGCCAAGATCAGTTATCGGGATATCGGAGAAGTTGAGACCGTACGAAGGCATGTACGTCTCAAAATTCCAGGAGAACTCGCGGATCGCACGGGGTCCCTCGCGGGTGCCGGGCCGAAAGGTGGTTGTACCATCGTACGGGACCCCGAATACGACGTACCGGGCGTCATCGTACCCGGAATCACAATCAGCAAAAAGGTGGTTCTTAAAATTCTGCATAAGGAGATGTCCACACGAGGCGGTCAGTCGATCTTCTTCTTGCCCATGGACTCAATGTACACGATCTCTTTTCCTACTTCGACCTGCCCCTTCTTGTCTTCGGGCATCACGATCTCAAAGTTGGAATAATCCTTCATGTCCATCAGTTGCACCATGTTACCGGCAATCGAGATGACCTGCCCGCTCTTGCGCTCGACGACCGGGATGTACGTCTTTGCCGAGACGGGCGACACGATCGACCGCTTCACGCCATCAAAGATCCCGACCGCATCGATCCGTGCCTTTGCCGCACCATGCTTACCGGGTTTTGACATGGCAATCCCCAGCACCCTGCAGGGCTCATCCTCGATGACAATGTAACGGCCCTCTTTGATCTTCCCGATCTCTGTCTGTTCTTTCATGAAATTTTCTCCTTGCTCCTATATACTCACACGCGTTAGTAATTTATCCTTCTTGCAGTAATAAATACAACGGACAATAAATCCGGCGTGGTGGCATGGAGTTCCTTTCGGCGTGTGAAGAGATGGCAAAAGCGGTCAAAGACGCGGTAAGCGATCTGGAAGGTACACCGGCAGCCGGGGACACGCTCAGGATCGGGGCGGATCTCACCCCGACAAAAAGGATTGACCAGGTAGCCGAAGACTGTGTTGTGGAATACCTCTTGTCCCACCCGCTCTGCAGCCTTCTGGTGAGCGAAGAACTGGGAAAGCGGGAATTCGACGGTGAACAAGGCACCATCTTCCTCGACCCCATTGACGGGACGTTCAATGCCGTTGCCGGGATCCCGTTTTACGCGCTTTCCATTGCGTATGCGGTCGACGGGGAGGTGCAGCAGGCATTTGTGCGCAACCTCGCGAGCAATGAAACGTTCACGGCAGTCAAGGGAAAATTCTCAAAATGCAACAACCAGCCCATACGGGTTTCCGCAATCTCCCACCTCGATGAGGCTGCGATGAGCGTATACGGGAGAAAGTTCGACCCGACCCGGGTCATGCAGCTGGGCATGAAGATCCGGCGCTGGCGCCTGCTCGGGGCGTCGGCACTCGAACTCTGCTATGTCGGCGCTGGCAGGATCGACGGGTTCATCGACATCCGGGGCACCCTGCGCGTGACCGATGCCGCTGCCGGCATGCTCGTCTGCACCGAAGCTGGCGGCAGGGTAACAGATCTCGAAGGCAGCACGATCCGGTTCCCGAACGAAGTGACCATCGGCAGGTGCCTTGCTGCCACAAACGGCGTGCTGCACCACAAAGTGATCGAATACCTGAGGTGATGTCAGAATGA
>JAPKXV010000327.1 GCA_026394635.1 Methanoregula sp.
CATAAATGCCCCATGGGAATTTTTTATAGTATCTCCTCAGTCAAGGAAGGAGTCGGAATCATGCATTATCATATACCTCTCGTCTACCGAAACCGGAAACCTCAGGAAAAATACGCCCAATCCGGCCTCCTTTTCCCTCCGCGCAGGCCGGGCGGACACGTTTCCTGCGATGACCTGTCCGCCGAACGGAAAAAGTCCGCAAAATGACGATTAAAATGCTAATAGGGGCGGTTTTGGCCGATAATTATTGCTCATTAGCGGTGTTCTTAGAGGGCGGTTTTTTGAGACATAATAGAGTATGATCGGGGCCGGGATGGGGAAAAAGAACCCCGGATATCAGCGTCGAATAAAAATGAATATTATATAATTATTTTTTGTGATTGATATTCCGGGATCTCTCCCGGGTCTGAATACCCTGCAACTGATTCAGGAACGTCAGCATATTTTAATACCATTACAATAGATGTATGTTGAAAGCAATGACAAGCAAAAGCATGCTGGTGCAGGTCAGGATGCCTCCCCGGCTCGTGCAGGCACTCGACCGGCTCAGTGAAGAAGGGATCTACTCGAACCGGTCGGAGGCAATCGTTGACAGCGTCCGGCGGCTTGTTCTCGCGTTTGCGACAAAGGACCCGTTCCGGGAAGCACTGGTGAAGAGCTGTCTTGGCAGGACGGGAACAGGATCGATAGAGGAGCTCCGGACGCTCATCAGCCCGGAGGATATCGCAAAGAGTATAACGGAGACGTTCGGCACCGACAAGATCGACCGGATCATTAACGAGGTGCGCCGGTGATCGTGATCGATACCGATGTCCTTGCGATCTATCATCTCTTTACCCGCGATGAACGGTACGGGGATACAGAAACTTTCATGAAATCCACGCACCGCCAGCCCCGCAGTACGACGCTGTATAACCTGATGGAACTCTCCGGGATTATTGCAGCATCGGGGAAACCTGCTGCAGCAAAAACACTCTTCGAGACCTATGCCCGTGCAGGGGACATGAAGATCCTCTATCCCCTTCTCCCGCTCCAGACTCCTGAGCTGTTCTGGGTTGAGTACTGCGCTCAGGTCATGACCCTCATGGAACGGGGACTGCGGTACGGGGACGCGAAGATCCTCTGGGTAGCCGAGTCAAACGAATGCAGCGCCCTTGTTACCTGGAACACCGGCCATTACCGGAACAAGACTGCCGTTCCGATCATGACTCCGGAGGAATACTGCACGGCCTGATCCTGCGGTTGCTCCGCACAACCTGATCGCAGATCTTCACAATCCTCTCTGCCGCCTTCCCGTCACCAAACGGGTTCTTCCATGTCCGGGCTGCGTCCATCATGGTCCCGGCAGCCTGCACAATTCTTTCCGTATCCGTTCCGGCAAGCACGTTCGCACCGGCATCGACCGTCTCGGGCCGCTCGGTGTTGTCGCGCAGCGTGACGCAGGGCACGTTTAAGATGCAGGCCTCTTCCTGTACGCCCCCGGAATCGGTGAGGATAAGCCGGGCCTGCGCTTCGAGCCCGAGGAAATCGAGGTACCCGGTGGGTGGGACGATGGTGATGCCGCGTGCAGGGATCGTAAACGTCTCCAGCATCTTCCGGGTGCGGGGGTGCATCGGGAAGATGACCGGCATGCCGTAGTTGTCCGCGATGGATTCAAGCGCGGTGATGATTCCTGTAAAATGTTGTTTCACATCAACATTTTCTGCACGATGGGCAGTTACGAGAAAATAGTGGTGCGGGGTAAGACCCATTTCGCGCAGGATTGTTGTACGCTTCTTTGCAATCTTCCGGTTCTGGTACACCGCATCGACAACGGTATTGCCGGTGAC
>JAPKXV010000055.1:0-2494 GCA_026394635.1 Methanoregula sp.
CTTCAGATTGCTAAGATTTTCTTCACCCGTTTATAAATAACCGGCATTTATTTTAAGTTGTGACCCCGCTGGGGCAGAGTAATTTTCCCCTGCACTTCGTCGAACCCTTTAATCATCTCCCTCGTATGGGACTCTCTCCCATCCGAAGTTTCATCTCCCCGCACTTCTTAAAAACCCCTCATCCCCTCCCACTGCGGCACCCTCCTCCTCCTAAACACCCCACAACCATAAGATTCATCTGCGCAAATAAATTTTCAAAAAAATATTCCCGCGTTTTAAACTTAAATTCTCATAAATACATTTTTTCGGGGGTTATTTACCCAAATAGTGCTCAAATTTCGCGCAGATTTCGATTATCTTATATATCTCACACCCCTTTTTCATTTGACAATGATTGCAAAAGTCGTCGCAAATCTCAAAACGCGGGGAAAAGAGGCGGTAAACGCTATCAAAGCAAAATTGGTTGCCGTTCTTCATTATATTCTCACATTCGCGTGCTCAGTCCATGCTGCGACAATCTCAATGCTCATTGTCTATTCAAACCTGAGGAATGCACGGGACGCGGAGAAACGGTACAAAATCACCAGTGACCACTCTCCTGTCTTTTCACTCTTTAGCTTTTTTCCTGATCGGATTTAGACGCCAGTCTTCCGGTGTCCGGGTATCTTTCGCGGTAACTTTCCGATAGGTTACCTGCTATATCCTCGCAGGATCTGTCCAAGGAACAGTTAGCCCTGGCTCTGCCCGGGCACTTAAGGACTGGCTTTTTTTCTTAATTCAGGAAACAAAAAATCTCAAAAATCGCTCCTTTTCGTCATGGAAACTGGGTGAAACTTACTTTACAAAACCGGAAGGAAAAATGAACAAAACATTTACGTTACCTCAAAATATCGCACAGGAAGCGATCAATGTCCATGAACAGAAGACCAGCTTCGCCGGAATCATCCGGAACATCATCGTCGCAGAGGAAGCAGATGGTAAATACGAACAGAAAACCAGCTTCCCCGGAATAATCGGGAACCGCATCGTCACACAGGAAGCGATCGGTGTCCATGAACAGAATACAAGGTTCCCCGGCATCATGAGCATAGACTCGCGAGACTTCATGGAACCCCGCAACCAGTGCCACGCAATCACACGCGGCAGGGATCTCTCGTACATCCGCTCCGAAATTCCCTCAGCCGAAAACAAAACCGGGATTATGCACTCCAGTAAAGGAGCCACCGCATGACAGTCCCCCGGCGGATGACCGTCCTGTGTCGGGACGCGAAAGTGCTGCTTGAAGAGGCGGGTTACGATGTCGTGATCGTAGCAGAACTCCCCGTCCAGCAGCAGGTCCACGCACATCTCATCGCGCTCCAAGGTAACGCAGACGTGCGGTACATACAGATCAAAATCGCCATAAAGCCGTTTGTTAGTTTTGCCGACGTTGAGATGTACTGCGGCAGGGAGATCTGCGAGATCCGCAAGCAGATTGCCTGCTACCCCCAACAGACCTGTTTCCATGGTGAAATCTGGGTGGCAACCGCTGATGGCAGGTTCCAGTGCTATGAAGTTTCGGCCGATGCGATCCGGGAGATTTTCCCGGGCGCACGCGCTTCCTGTCGTGCATATCGAAGGTGCAGCCGCATGACCAGCCGTCGCGGTACGCTTATCGAAGAGGGCGCCCGTGAGATGCTCCAACTGCACGGCTACACGGTTCGGACCATCCCACCCGGATTCAACAAACGGTACCCGCCGGCACATCTGGTTGCAACGCGGGGAACCGGTGAGATCCGGCATATCAAAATCAGAAAAATATCCCGAAGACCATCAACCGTTGAAACCGTTGAATCGCACTGCATAAAGGATCTGGTGCAATACCGCAAATATCTTTTTCGGCATGCCGAAGACGCCGGGCTCCACTGCGAGATCTGGCTCTATTTCTTGTCGCACGGTTTTTGTTGTTTCGAGGTGCTGAGCGATAGTGTGCGGGAAATCCCCCAATTTTTACTTTCTGTGCCTACTGATCCCCCGATAGGAGGTGAAGTATGACCTCAACCAGCAGGTATCACCTGATACGGTACTGGGCACAGGGAGTAATTCTCAAACATTACCAGATACGGGATGGGACACATGCAGTAATCCTGAAACATTGCCTGATACGGGACAATGCACAGAACGTACTCTCGAAACCGTACTGCGAACATGTGTACTCATCAGACAATTTCCTCTCACGCTACACGCTTTTGAGTTTTTTTGGAAAGCGACGAGCCAAAGAAACGTGCTGTTTCAGGGTCATGTGCTTAATTCAGGAGATGAGCACATACTTGTCGCCGGAATGGAGGTACGCACAAGCGATCAACCAGATCCTGACAACCTGGGAAAAAGAACAGTACCTTCAGTGTAAGGTCGGGTTGTTCCTACGAACCGTAAAGATGATCTGTTCTGAATTTGTAAAGAATGGGATCCGGGAGGTTGCCTGTGCCTGAATCAGCAGCAAATGAATCAGCCC
>JAPKXV010000055.1:2549-4844 GCA_026394635.1 Methanoregula sp.
ATTATCGCTGAACAGATCCGGAAGAAACATGAGTCCGTATTCCTGATCACGGTCGAGCGAAAGTTCATGCACCGGTATACGGTTATCGTTGAGACGCACGATGACTACGATCAGCGGGAAGATACAGCCCCCACAACTGATGGCGGTGAGGTGACGTGACCCGGGGGAGAAAGCCGCTCATCGCTCTTGTTGAGGCTGAAGAGATCGGCAGAACGCGGGGTCAGGTGCTGCCAACACCCGGTAGGCGGGAAGATTATTTCGATCTCGTCCTCTTTACGGAATTGCTGACGACATTTATACGGGTAAAGCGGAGCATCACCCACATCAGCGATCCTCAGGAGATCCTCGCCATGTACCGGCGCGAGATCATCCGGCTCCGGAAGGTTTCCCTGACCGCAGTAGTTACCCGCGAACTCTGGGTCCGGTCGCCCCGGGGGAGCTGGCAGTTCTTCCGTATCCTTGCTGACCGGATCGTTGAGTGCCGGCGGGATGGAACTATCATCGAGGGCGCGGATCATTCGCTCGCTGTTCTCGAACCACCTGTTAAGGTTGTCCATGTGACGGTGAGTCCGGAACTTCCGGCGGGGAAGGTGTTGTCGGACCCCGTGCCATTGGGTGGAAACTGATCCTGAAGGTCCGGACACTTTATTTTTTGATGGGTGAATCAACCCTTTTATTAAGAGACCTTATGGGAGCATGTCCCACAGGGAGTCCGGGCACTCTCCTGCCAGAGGTGTCTCCGTCGTGGGGTTGGGTGATCACCCATACCTCATACGCTGGCTGGAGCAGCTTAGGTTGCAGAAACGGGGGAATTCCGTCACACTGATTTGGGGAATCGCTGGATTTGATGTGATTTGAGGCAAACCGGGGTTGATAATTGGTTTAAAATGTACGCTAATGGATGCTATTGGGAGGCATCCGGCTGGGTCGATCGACCAATATCACCGCTACAAGGAAAAAACAGGGGTTTGATCCTGCCCGGTATCTGTGTTCTATCGGTTGAGATGCCTGCATCCAAACAAGAGAGAGTCCATTGTGTTTAAGGTTTGAAGTGGGGCCGGATTCTACCCGGAACATACCGGGCGGGAGAATATTTTTTATCCGGTTCAATTACCGTAATGAAACGCGAGAAGATTCATCCGAAATGAGTAAATCACTTGTAGGCGCAATTTAGGTATTGTATATTGCAACGTTCTGGTGAAATGAACTGTTGTTATTCAGAAAAAAATGTGATTTTTATGAAAATTTCAATAATCGGTACCGGCTATATCGGCTCTGTAACTGGGGCATGCTTTGCAGAAATGGGGCATCAGATCATTTTTGTTGGCAGGGATACAAAGAAACTCGAGTTAATAAAATCCGGAAAGAGCCCCATTTTTGAGCCGGGTCTGGATCAGTTATTATTGAAAAACCAAGAGAGAATTACGACAACTACTGATATTGCAGATGCGGTCCGGAACGCTGAACTCACGTTTATCGGTGTAGGTACCCCACCTCGCGAAGATGGTTCCAGCGATCTAAGCCAGATAGAGACCGTTTCGCACAGCATTGGAAAAGCCCTTCGTTCTGACACGACGTATCACACGATTGTTACAAAGAGTACAGTTCTTCCCGGTACAATCGAGGATCTTATTATTCCGATATTAGAGAAAGAATCCGGAAAGAAAGCATTCGTTGATTTTGGCGTTGCTTCAAACCCCGAATTTCTCAAAGAGGGTACTGCAATAGAAGATTTCTTTAAAACCGACCGTGTCGTTATCGGGGCACAGGATCAAAAATCAAGGGATGTATTGGAAAACCTGTATAAACCTCTCAATGTGCCGATCTTTAAGACAACCCTCCGTACCTCAGAGATGATAAAATTTGCAAGCAATGCATTTCTTGCAACAAAAATCAGTTTTGCCAATGAGATTGGAAACCTGTGCAAAGAACTGGGCATCGACAGTTATGCCGTTTTCGAAGGTGTCGGGCTTGATACCCGGATCAACCCTAAATTTTTCCGGACCGGCATTGGTTTTGGTGGCTCCTGTTTCCCAAAAGACGTGTGTGCACTCATTGCCCATGCAAAATCCAAAGGAATCAATCCGAAAGTGCTCAATTCAGTCATGGCAATAAATGATGACCAGCCCAAGCGGATGATTGCGCTCCTGAAAAAACATATCAATCCCAAGAACCGCACAATCGGCGTGCTGGGACTTGCATTCAAACCGGACACCGATGATATCCGCGAAGCCCGGGCAATACCCATTATTAACATGCTCCTTAAAGCGGGTTCCCACGTAAAAGTATATGATC
>JAPKXV010000401.1 GCA_026394635.1 Methanoregula sp.
GATTCGCATACGGGGGGGATTTATAATCCGGGCCGAGTCGGGTAGTAATCCTCGTAAAACCAGTGAAGAAAACAGGGAGGGAGATCCCGGACCAAAGTCGTGTGGAGCAGGGGGGTCATCCTGCTTCCTCGAGCTCCTCTAAGGAGCGTCCGGTCATATCGATCCGGGTAAGCCAGGTCACGACAAAGGCCAAGATGCAGATGACGCCCATGAAGATGACGGTATTCCGGACGCCATAGGATGCCGTCATCAACGGGACGAAGACGATCCCGCAGGCCGCACCAACCTTGGCAAGCCCTGCAGCAAAGCCGTGGGCGGTTGCCCGGAGACGGGTAGAGAAGAGCTCGGCAGGGAGGAGGAACGTTGTTGCATTCGGCCCAAAGTTCTGGAGTAGGTTAAAGAGGCCAAACCCGACAAATGCAAGGGCGATGATCGTCTGGGAACCGGATTGGGATGCGGCAAGGATGAACATGCCGGCCGCCATACCGATAAAACCTGCAAGCTGGAGCCGGATCCTGCCGGCCCTCTCAATGAAGAGGATATTGAGAATGAAACCAATGACTAAAAAGACGTCGAGCACTACCGTATACTCGGACGAGTAGAAGTCCTGCGCTATGAAATTGAGCCCGGTCCCCTGAGTGCCGATCATGGCCGCGATGAGTATTGGCGTGAATATCCCGACCCCGTAAAAGGCAAAGTCCATGAAAAACCACGGGACGGTGATGAGAATGGTCCTGCGCAGGTTCTTTTTGGAGAAGAGTTCAGCATACGAGCTCAGGTGAGAATGCCATGCCGGCCCTTTTTCGGGTTTCGTTTGTACGGGATCTGCCACCGGGGGCTTGATCTGATCCTTCATGGTGAAATCCGGTATCAGGTAGCGGACAACCCCTGCCGCAAGTTTCCATTCCTTCCGCTGGATATGCCACCGGGCGCTCTCCGGGAGGCCCCGCCGCAGTACAAGGATCAGGAGCGCAGGTACGGCGCCGGCAACAAGCATCCACCGCCATGCCGATTCTGATGGGTGCATGGCAAGGATGAAGAGTCCGACCCCGGCTGCTGCAAAGATACCGATCGCCTGGAAGCTGAATGCGGCGATCAGCATCCTGCCCCGGATCCGTTTCGGCATGAACTCACTGACATAGGATGCACAGACCGGATAGTCCGCACCGATGCCGACACCCAGGAGGAACCGGAAGAGGATGAGAGACTCAATGCTCCATGCAAAAGACGAAAGGACGGCAAAGACGATGAATATGAGGAGATCGAACAAAAAGACCTTCTTCCTCCCGAACCGGTCGCAGAGCCTGCCCCCGATGAGCGCCCCGAAGATCGCCCCGATAACTGCTGCTGCACCGATAAGGCCCTGGGCGAGCGGCGTCGCGGAGAACTGGACGATGATGAGCGGCAGGGCAATTGACATCACGAAGAGATCAAACCCGTCAAGGAAGATTCCCATCGCAGAAAGGAACCAGATATGGGCATGCTTCAGCGTGAACGGGGCATCATCCATCGCTTCCGTAAGAACTGTGCATGACATAAAAATACCCTGAACGTCGCACAGCACCATCTACCATTGAAAGTGATATATTTTTCTCTTTCATGTCAGAGCGGTGAAGGCACCGTGTGACAAACGATGTGTCAGGATAGGGCGAACGGGCTGATTGACCGTATGCCGGGGATACCTGAACCGGCAGGGGATTTACCCGGCCTTTCATGTTACGGCAGGTGGGTTAAACCCCTTAAGTACCAGACTGCATGAGTTCAGCCGCTGACATATTGATATATCCCGGCAACCAAGTCATCTCTGATGAAGAAAGAGGACTACCAGTGGGTTATCGTCGCGCTGGGAATACTGGTGGTCATTGCGCTCACCATCAAACCCGTAGCGACTCACGAGCCGCCCAACTTCAGCATACCGGATTTACCGGCACTGCCCACAATGCCCGCGCTCCCCTCAGCACCGCAAACGGTCACGGCACCACCGGCGACCATGGTCACGACGCAACCGGTCACCGCTGCGCCAACGCCACCGGCGACCGCACCAGCATCTCCGACATCCACCCCGGCCCCCGGCCAGACGGTGCTCGTCTGGAATGGTTCGACGCAGACCGTGGGTTTCGTGGATCCCGGTACGTATAACGTAAACCTGACCACCTATACTCCCCGGCATAATGAGTTCATCCCGGAATTTGCCAACCAGTCATTCCAGCCCCTTGAGCGGTCAAGAAATTATACCTCCCTTTTAAAAACTCCCATCACCGGTCAATGGAGCGGCACAACGCAGGTTGTCGATATCCCCTTCCCCTACTGGGAGCTCTGGTACACGATTGAACCGACCGCTTCTGATCTGAGCAAACAGGGGGATGTCTCCGGCAGCTATGTTATCCAGCCGACACAGGGGCAGGGAGTCTCGGCGTCCGGTGCACAGGGTTCGTACTCCACCGTCAAGCCCACGTTTACGGTCGATATCATGGAATCGGGCAACACCTCACGACTTATACGGTCGGTCACCCCCATGGGGAGTATCGACCCCGTTCTCTGGAAGGACAATGACCCGCGTCCCTGGAAAGAGAAGTTCTTTGAAGGCCAGAAAAGTTACTATTTCATCATCAAGGCAGGGAGCATCAAATCGTACTCGCTTGACATTAAGGTACCCAACAACTACCTTGGGAAAATTTAATTTTTTTTATAAGGGTACTTTACTCGATATATGAAACATATGGAAATGGCGATCAATAAGATAAAAGTATTACCAGAGTTATAGCAACCTGTGTTTTCATGGATTGTTCAATCAGTCAAAACAACCAAAACCTGCCGATTCATTCTGACAACGATGAAAATTTATTTATCTCAGATCCCTTACAGCCATCACAACTTTTAATCGGCGTCGCGGGCACTGAATCTTTACCGGGTCGCTGTGACCGTGAACGGCTGGCAAGCCGTGATCCCCTGTATACCCCTGATGTTTTCCATAAATTTCTATTTTATGATAAAAAATGAAAATAAACCATACCTATATCACCTTATAGAAGATAGTGGATGGTTGTTCATATCTATAAAAGTTGAGAGAACAAACAAGGGAAAAGAGTATGGCGAAATTCTGTCTTGATTGTGGGAGTCCACTATGAGAAAACATTCCATCGCTTTGATGATATTTTTGATGACATTTTTATTAATTCTCTCTGTAGGTATTGCAGGATGTTCATCGCAAGCTCCATCTGCATCGTCTGTAATCCAACCCGCAACACCTCCAACAACAACGGCTGCGCCAACGGTTGCACCGACAGCAATGGCAACCCCTGTTGCACCCACGGTGGTTGCAACTACGGCAACACCCGCCCCGGTAAATACAACTGCAAAACCAACAGCGACGCCGACACCTCAGGTCGTGGTTACCATTAAACTGACCAATTATAATACCGTAGATCCTTCCGGCACGGTTGTTATACAGAAAGGAACCAAAGTCGTATGGGAAAACCAGATGGTGTCACGTGAAGATAGGATACAAGTCGAAGGTTTGTTTACATCCCCGACAATTTACTCGGGAGGCTCGTTCAGTTATACATTTGGCAGTGCAGGAAGCTACACCTGGATGTCAACGTTGAATGGTGCTTTTAAAGGAATCATAACTGTTCAATAATTTTAAATCATTCATTTTTATTCTGATCTTCTTTTATTCTAAAAGTTGGATTATTTACCCATTGAAAAACATGATGGAAAATTCCTATTGCTTACGACCATAGAGTTTCCCATCAGGATATAAAAAAAAATCAGGATGAAAATTTCACGTGCGCCGCAACAAATTCCCGCACCAGCTGCGCCGCCACCGTTGCCGTCTGCCCATGATCAAACGGGCTCACCTCAACATAGTCAAACGCGACAGC
>JAPKXV010000281.1:0-5148 GCA_026394635.1 Methanoregula sp.
GACCGGACTGTGGGAGCGGATGCCGTTGTGCTCACCAAGGCGGATATGGACTCGCGCGGCGGCGCGGCGATCTCGATCGCCCACACGATCAAAAAACCGCTCATGTTCCTTGGCACCGGGCAGGCATACGACGATATCCTACCCTTCTCTCCTGAGGGGATGGTCGAGGAACTTCTGGGTGATGTATAATGCTTGACACCCTCTCCAGCTCGTTAAAAGACGCACTCAAGAAGCTCGCAGGAAAGACGGTCATAGACCGTGCAGCGGTCGATGAACTGGTCAAAGACCTGCAGAGAGCGCTCATCTCTGCAGACGTGAACGTCAAGCTGGTTATGGAACTCTCCAAAGCGATCCGCACCCGTTCACTGGATGAGCCCCCTCCCAAAGTCATGGGTGTGCGCGAGCACGTGCTGCGTATCGTGTACCAGGAGCTCGTCCGGCTCATATGGGCATCCACCGATGTGAAACTCGAACCCCAGATGATCCTGATGGCAGGACTTCAGGGTAGCGGAAAGACGACTACAACCGCCAAGCTCGCCCGCTATTTCCAGAAAAAAGGACTCAGGGTTGGTGTTGTATGCGCCGACACGTTCCGTCCCGGTGCGTACGACCAGCTCGCAACTCTCTGTGCAAAGATCAATGTCCCCTGTTTTGGAAACCCGCAGGAAAAGGATGCACTTGCAATCACCCGGCAGGGGCTTGTGGCATGTAAGGATCTGGAAGTCCTTATTATTGACACACAGGGCAGGCACGCCCTCGAAGTGAACCTGATCAGGGAGATCATCGAACTCAATGTGCTGACAAAAGCAACCCACCGGTGGCTTGTGATCGATGCGGCACTCGGGCAGCAGGCGAGCGAACAAGCACGCCGGTTCCACGAAGCAATCGATATTGACGGGGTCATCATCACCAAGATGGACGGCACTGCCAAGGGTGGCGGGGCTTTGTCTGCCGTTGCGGAGACCAAGAGCGGGATTGTTTTTATCGGCCAGGGAGAGACGATCGAAGACCTCGAGCGGTTTGAACCGGACGGGTTCATATCCCGGCTGCTGGGCATGGGTGACTTAAAGGCACTCTACGAGAAGGCCACCGAGGCGATCAAGGCTGAAGATGTGGATGTCAACGCAATGATGAAGGGCAAGTTCACCCTCCGCGATATGTACAAGCAGCTCGAAGCGCTCAACAAGATGGGACCCTTAAAGCAGATTATGGGCATGCTCCCGCTGGGCAACATGGAGCTTCCCGAAGGTGTCTATGAGCTCCCCGAGGGCGTGTACGATGTCACCAGCACCAAGATGGTCCGGTACCGTATCATCATGGACTCGATGACGAGCTCCGAGCTTGATGACCCTGCACTTATCAACAGTTCGCGCATGCAGCGCATCGCCCATGGTGCCGGGGCAACTCCGGATGAGGTGCGGGAGCTCCTGAAATACTACAAGCTGATGCAGCGGACAATCAAAGGGCTCCGCGGAGCCGGTAGCAAATTCAATATGCAGCGCTTGATGAAGCGCTTTTCCGGGATGCAGTGAGATGACTTCTTTTGCGATTGTCGGGCACACCGCCCGGACTGATGGAGCGTTCAGCCTCAACGACCTCCCGTCAACCGGCGGGCGGATGGACGTGCTCTGCCGGTGTGTGAATGCCTCGCTCTTCCTCTCGCACACCCTGAGGCGTAATGTGGATTGCTCCCTTGTACTCCTCGGCCCGCCCGTCCCGCAAAAGACGGTGAAATTTTCCGGGACAAGTGTCCGGTCACTGAACCCTGACGAACGCAGTCCGGCTGCCCTGATCAAAAAAGCGCTCGCAATCCCGTGCGGTTCGGAGTTCCGCGAATCATCCGCAGGTGTGATGGTACGAAAGGGGGGTCTTGAACGGTTGCTGCAGGAACACCGGTTTGGTGTGCTGGACGAGCAGGGGACCGACATCCGGAAGTGTGACTGGTTGCCGGATGCATTCCTGCTCTCCGACCACCAGAACTTCACGGAAACTGAGGTGGCTCTCGTCGCAGGTTGTCCGAAATATGGCCCTGCGGTGCTCCACGCCGACCATACAATTACCGTGCTGCACAATGAACTCGACAGGAGGGCTGGCGGATGGGAATGACACAGACAGCAGGTAAAATTCTTGCCTACGGTGACTGCTGCGACCATTGTCTGGGAAGGTTTTTTGGCAAACGGGGGCACGGGCTCACCAATGACGAACGGGGCAGGGCGCTCCGGATTGCCCATGTGGTTGCAGAGAACCTGCCCTATGAACCATTCACCGGCTCGTGCTGGGTCTGCGGCAACTTCTTTGACACCGTTGCTGTATGGGCAGAACGTGTCATTGGCGCCCTGCAGGGGATCGAGTATGCGACGTTTCTTATCGGGTGCCGGGTCCCCCCGCTCATATCAGAGAGTGAGGAGATGATATGGAGCGACCTTTCACTTGCCGACCCGGAACCGTTCAAGTCCGAGGTGAACCGTGAAGTGGGAAAAGCCGTCGCTGCAATCACCGGAAAAAACGTGGGCTTCAAAAAGCCCGATATTGTTGCGCTCCTTAACCTGAGCCAGGATATCGTTGACCTGCAGATCAACCCCGTATTTTTCTATGGCAGGTACAAGAAACACGAGCGCGGCATCCCCCAGACTCACTGGGACTGCCGTGACTGCCGCGGTGCCGGGTGCGAAAAGTGCAATTTTACCGGCAAACAATACCAGGACTCGGTTGAGGAACTGATCGGGCGGCCGGTAATTGATTTGTTTTTTGCGCAGAATGCGGTGCTTCATGGCGCGGGGCGTGAGGACATCGATGCCCGTATGATCGGCACAGGAAGACCGTTCATCCTCGAAGTGGTCTCACCGAAGCGCCGGACAGGGGATCTCCCTTCGGTTGAAGCGGCGATCAACCAGAGTGCACAAGGGCGCGTCACGGTTGAACTCGTCCGCTGGACTGAACGCAATGAGGTGGAAACCCTTAAATCGAACAAAGCGCATAAAAAATACAGGATCATAGTCGGGGTTGAGGGTGCACCCTCAACTGATGAGTTCGCAAAAGCCGTAAAATCCTTATCCGGTGTCATAATACACCAGCGCACACCGGAAAGGGTCGCACATCGGCGTGCTGATAAAATCCGCGAACGCAGGGTCCTTGCTATCGAATGCACTGGTGAGGAAGATGGCAGGTATACCGTCGAAGTGACGGGCGAAGCCGGACTCTACATCAAGGAACTGATATCCGGGGACAAAGGGAGGACACAACCGAGCCTTTCAGAGGCTCTGGGCTTTTCCGCCCGCGTTACCAGCCTCGATGTTGTGCTGGTCGAAGAGAAAAACTTGGAGGAATAACCATGGCACGTCACAACGGACCGCGAAAAAAGACACGGTATAAGTTCAAGAAGGAATTGAGAAAGCGCGGGCTTCCGCCCGTCACCTTAGTCATCCAGAAGTTTGAGGTTGGCGACAAAGTCCACATTGTCTGCGACTCCAGCATCCAGAAAGGTATGCCACACCGCCGGTTTCACGGCAAGACGGGAACCGTCGTCGGGCAGCGCGGGCGTGCTTGGATGCTTGCGATCGCCGACGGAAACGCCGAAAAGATCGTGATCGCCCGACCACAACATCTAAAAGCACAACGGTAAATCCATATTCAGGTTACTGGCATGAAAGTGAAAGGTGTTATTAGCGAAGAGAAGGTCACACTCCCCAAGGTACGCGAAGTCCTGCTGGGCGTCGAAGCGCAGCGGCTTGCAGCAGAAAAGGAGATGTCCTACGAGTTTCGCCGCAGTATTGAGCATGCCAATCAGGTTGCAAAGACATCGCCGGAAAAGTCAGAGGCGTTAGTTGAACAACTCCAGAAACTGGAGAAGATGAAGCCCGAGATCGCGTTCCGCATAGCAAATATCATGCCCAAAACCCGTGACGAACTGAGGGCGATCTATGCCAAGGAACGCTTTACCCTCGTTCCCGAAGAACTTGAATCTATTCTTGAGATCGTTTCATCCCACTTCTGAGGTGGAGCCATGAAGATCGAGAAGAAGGAGGTCAACTGCATAGTTCTCGATGTCCTTGCAAAAGGGCATCCTGACGATCCCCGCCCCCGGTTCAAACGCGAACCCCTTGTCCAGGCGATGGGGCTTGAACAGTTCAAGCTGCTCGAGCTCGTCCCAAAACCGGCTATTCCTATTGAACTCTACGAAAAATTATATATCGGCGACGGCGAGCGGCAGAAGATCGAGAGAGTGAAGCGCAGGATCGGGTACGAGGAGCTGACGCATACTGCCCGCGGCGAACTGCCCTTCATTATCGAAAAAATTGTCAAGGAGCGGGAGCACGACTTTGTCCAGTTCTTCAACACCGCAGTCCCAATCACTCCCAAGATGCACATGCTCCACCTGCTGCCGGGCATCGGCAAGAAACTGATGTGGGAGATTTTAGACACCCGCAACCGGAAACCCTTCGACAGCTTTTTGGATATTTCGACGCGTATCAAATCGATCCCGCACCCGGAGAAGATGATTATAGCCCGTATTCTGGAAGAGCTCCAGAACAAGGACGTGAAGTATCACGTCTTTACCACGAGATGAAGGCATATTGTGACCAGCATTTCCTCATCGATCCCCAGGCAGTTGGACGTATCGCTGGCGTAACTGATGTCCGGGACCGCGAGGTGCTGGAGGTGGGGCCGGGTAACGGCGCACTCACAAAAGCCCTGCTCGATCGCGGGGCAATCGTCCACGCGGTGGAGCTGGATCCGGAGCTTTGCGAAGGGCTCACCGACCGGTTTTCCCAAGAGATCGCCAGCGGAAAACTCACCGTGACGCACGGGGATGCGTCCCGGTGCGACCTGCCCCCTTTTTCGGTCGTTGTTTCAAACCTCCCTTACTCGATCTCATCGAAGATCACCTTCCGGCTGTTTGAGATGGGATTCGAAACCGCAGTGCTGATGTACCAGATGGAATTTGCACAACGGATGGTCGCACCGGCAGGCACCAAGGATTGCGGGAGGCTCTCGATCATGGTGCAGACCTATGCGACCGTGCAGAAGTGCTTTACGCTCCCGCCCAATTGTTTTTCGCCCAAACCGCAGGTGCACTCCACCGTGGTAAAAATAGTCCCCCGCCCGCCGATCTTTTATGTGAACGACCGCAGGCGCTATGCTGATGTC
>JAPKXV010000281.1:5183-6808 GCA_026394635.1 Methanoregula sp.
CGACCGCATGCGCTATGCCGAGGTCGTCAGTGCTCTCTTCGCCCACCGGAGAAAAACCGTCAGGAACTGCCTGAAGGGATCTGGGGGGATGCTCAATCCTGCCTGGGTGAAACGGGTGATAGAGGCGCTGTCAGGAGAAATCCTCGCGAGCAGACCGGAAGAATTGTACTTGGAGGATTTTGCGACGATCGCAAACCTTGAGTAGATCGGGAAATGGGATATCCCCCATCAGGAATCGGTGAGCGGGAGGGGGAAAAATCACACTTTTTTGCGTGAAAAAAAAAGTTTTAGTCTTCCACAGGATCCCCGTGGTACCCATGGACTTCAAGGATCGTGATCACATTATTGAGCCATTCGTGATCATCGGTATGGTGAATATCCTGAATATGGGCAAGGATATGGGAATCATGCCCATGTATTTCATGTCCACCGGGGCCGTGAGTATGCTGGACTTGATCATGCTTTGTTTGTATAGGATGGGGTAAATGTGCTATCTTTTCTGACCAGATGGAGACAAGGACTTCATCATGGGTCTTGAGCTCATTGATTCCGATCACCCTTCCCCGCGTCTCACCGGATGCATGATGATGAATCAGCATGCGATAGCACTGGAAATCCCTGCAGATGGAGGGGCGGGTGGGATAAATAGCACAGGCCAGACCCTTGCCTTCGGGATTCTTCCTGCTGAAGAAACATCCCTTGCGGTTCGGATCTTTCCCGTCCGTCTCCTCAAAGTCTTCGGTTATCTCATTCGCAAAGTCGGGCTGAACATGAACAAGAAACAGTTCATTAGTTATCCCGTACCGGCAATAGTAATCCGTGTCGGTAAGCTGCCGTTCGATATTGATGAACTCCCCAAAGCTCTGGCAGCATTTCCCGCACCAGTTGCAGTCGAACTTGGCCATATCTCTCAGCTCATTTCAGCCATTGGGGGTAATAAATTATGTGAAATCTTCCGGGCAATAACCACAAGAGAATAATTTCTGTCGGGATAGCGTGGCGATTTTTTACGATATTTGAAGAATAATCTCCCGCATGTCTTCGGGATTTCTGTTCCTTGTCTACGAAAGTCGAATCTCGCTCCATTTCTAACAAAAATAATTGGCAAACTGTTCCTTCGTCGGGATAAACCACCGGCAGATGTATATTAGCGATATTGCCTGTTGTAGGGATGTAGTGGAAAGCAGTGTTAACCAAGTGTGACAATATTTTGTCTGCAATTTGGCACTGTACGACACTTAATGCCGAAACAATCGTTAATAAAAAGGAAATTTCGGGAATTTTCGAAGGAAAAAAAATCCCAAAACTTTTTTTAAGCCAGACCTAGTGAAGGCTACCATATTTTCTTTGACAAACTCCAACTATTTCGTGATCAATGCCCTATACTCCCGCCCAAATCTACGCCCCGGCAGAAGACACGCACCTCCTTCTTTTTACCGCACAACGTGAAGTCAGCCCAAATGACCGCGTACTTGAAGTTGGAACCGGGAGTGGAATTATCGCTACAGCAGTTGCAAAGGTGGCGGCATCGGTCGTCGCGACTGACATCAACCCCTTTGCCACGGTTCATGCACATGCTCACGGGACAGATGTGATACGAACCGATCTTTTCGCTGGCCTTAAGG
>JAPKXV010000023.1 GCA_026394635.1 Methanoregula sp.
CAGATCTGACAGGTTGGTAAGCGGTTGCAGGCGGATAGCATCTTTCTCGGGAACGAGCACGAGTGAATCACCTTCTTTAAGGGAAAACTGCTTCCTCACTTTCGCTGGAATGACTATCTGACCTTTTGATGACAGGGTCACGACATCCATAGTATCATTTTAATCTTGTTGTAAGAAAATAAAGATATCGTCTTACTTATAATTCATGTTTAAAAATGTAAGAATAATCGGGGGTGTAGGATTTTTTTGTGCCGGTGTTCGAACGGGCAGCACCGGAAGGCGCCGTTGTTTGTGCCAAAGGATGATGTAGTGCCGGATTGATCCCGGCACTCATTATTTTTCCGGTTATTTCCCACCGGTTCCCATGAACCGGTACGCCCCATTCGGCACCGTGATCTCAAACCGTGCGCCTTTCCCCGTAGTACCGTTCTCGGTGATCGTGATGCCGGTGATCGCGAGGATCTCGTGGGACAGGAACAACCCAAGCCCGGTGTTCTTCCCGAATCCCCGGGTGAAGAGTTTCTTTTTGTCCTCCGGTGTAATTCCCACGCCGTCATCCTCGCAGACCATTGCAAGGCTTGTGCCAGACTCCTGCGAAGAGAACCGGATCGGCTTTATATCTGTACCCCCTGTACCCCCGTAGCGGAGGGCATTATCAATCAGGTTGTAGAACACTTTTTCAAAGAGCCGGTCTGCAAAGATCTCCGGATTTTTGAGATCGACCTCGACACTGACGTCCCGCATAGGCAAACTGGCAACCGCCTTTTTGATGCTGACGTTCACGTTCTGCCATTCGGGTGATGAGACCCCCAGTTCCTGGTAGTCTTTCGTGAACTTGATCTGGCGTTCAATGGTATTAGCTGCCTGCTCCTCTTTTTGGATGTACCCGGAAAGTACCGTTGGGTTGTCGATCTTGTCTTTCGAGAGATAGAGGTATCCTTTCAGCGCCATCAGCTGGTTAAGGATGTCATGCCGGGTGACACTGGAGAGCAGGTTCAACTGCTTGTTCGCCTGCCGCAACGCATCTTCCGACCGCTTGCGGTCGGTAAGATCGATGATGACCGAACGTCGATAATTATAGATGTTAACGTCCCGTCCAGCAGATCCCTGTTCTTCCGGCAAAACCTGATCTCCTTATCCCGTACTTGCCCGGTCTCTTTGATCTGCCGGATGATGGCAGTTCGCTCTGAAGGATAAAAATAAAGTCCGAGATCTAATGGTGTCTTCCCAATCACCTCCTCACGGGAATAGCCGAATGCGGTAAGAAAACTTGCGTTTACATCAAGAATTCTGCCCTCTTCAACCGAGGTCATTGCCATGAGCGCAGGATTGGTATTGAACGCTTTGGAAAATTTCTCTTCCGACATTTCAATGCGACGCCGTTCCCATTGTTCTCGCTGCTGGAAAAGTCCAAAGGCGATAATTATGATGAGAATAAGGACCAGTGTAACGATTAGTGCTGCACAGGCGCGTGCAATTGCAAAATTCCAGTCACTGGCATTGACATCCATGCCGAAAACTGCAATCACCCGCCCGGTTGCGGGGTCTGTAACAGGGATAAACCCGCTTACCCACGTCCCCCAGCGGTCTGGAGACGGTCCTTCAATTGCCACCTTCCCTGTTGCAAATACTGACTTGAGGACATCCGTTGCTTCGCTGTACACCTGTCCCGGAGGGGAATAGTCCGCTGACTCCGGGGATTCCGAGTCTGCGTAAAAGAATATTGTGCCATCCTGCTTCTGACCCACAAGATAAACAAACCGGATGTCAGGGTCGGTCATTTGTATCTTCCGGAGTTGGATTTTCAGTGTCTGGTATTCCGGCAAAGCAAGATCGGCAGAAGATGCCGTCATAGCGGCAACCTGTTTGACAGAAACTCCGGTTTCGGCAATACCGGCTTTTATGAGCAGATCGGTGCGCATGGACTGGTCCTGCTGCTGGGCTGACAGGACGGTAAGGAATATTCCGGCAAAAAGGATGACCAGTGCGACAACCTGCCACCACCGGATGCTGGTTTTCATGGTATTATACCCGGTCATGTGCGAAACGATCCGGTACGTCCGCGTGTGGGGTTGGCATTCAGCGCTCCTTTACATCTGTTTCTTTTATCCGCCACATCCCTTTCGGCACCGTGCTCTCGAACCGGGCGCCTTTGCCGGGTGAACCAGTCTCGCGGATGGTGATGCCGGTGATATCAAGAATTTCCCGGACAAAAATAAGGCTCCGCATCGAGGCACTGGGACCCTCACTGCGCAAAAAGATCTGCTCCTTCTTCTCCTGCGGGATGCCTGTGCCATCATCTTCAAAGAAGATAGTGACGCCGTCCGTAGTAACCGTGTGCCAAACCCGGATACGGGTGACATGTTCCCCGTGTTTCACCGAGTTCTCGAAGAGGCGCTGGCTGACCTTTTCCAGCAGGGGATCGGCAAAGATCTCGAGGTTTTCTGTTTCAAGGCTGTGCTGGATATTTCCGATGGATATATGGGAGAGACCGAACAACAACGTCATCTTCACGTTCTGCCATTGCGGAGGTTTTGCTCCCATGTCCTGGAAATCTTTAGTAAATTCTGTGATCTCGCTGATGGAAAGGATTGCCCGTTCGCATTTTTGTATGCCCTCAAGAATGCGATCCTGCCCTGCGGCATTCTTTTTTGTTATCTCAAGATAACTTTTCAGGACAAAGAGCTGGATGGTCAGATCCTGTCTTGTCAGATTGGTGATGACATTGAGCTTCTGGTTGACCCGAACGAGGGCATCTTCGGCGAGTTTGCGCTCGGTAATGTCATACCCTTGTGCAATGGTGGCAATGACCGTTGTCTGGTCCTCAGCAAGAAGCGTAGCCGAATTCCAGAGAACTGTTCGTATGCTCCCATTCACATGGAGGATCGGGATATCTACTGTTTCCCAGCGCTCACCGCTTATGGTCTTTTTGATCAGCTCTAACGAGGGTTCCCGGCTCTGGAGCGGGAAGAGGATCTCCAACGGCTGACCCAACACTTCGGTACTGATACGTCCCGTCAGTCGTTCAAACGCATGGTTGAACCGGGTGATCCGCAAGGATGGGTCCCAGACAATTATTGGTGCGTTGGCGTAATCGAGGAGATTCTGGAGGTAGTCAGTTGTTTCCCTGAGCGCCTCGTCAGCCTGCTTGCGCTCGGTGATGTCCCGGACAATAGTCTGCAGGCAATACTCGTCTTTAAGCAGAATGCGGCTGAGCATCACCTCTGCTTGAAACGGGGTGCCGTCCGAACGGAGATAGATCCATTCAAACGACTGGGGTTCACCAGATAAGGCAGCAGCAATCTTTACCTGTGCTTTTTCTGTGGAAAGTTGCCCGTCCGGCTGCTGTCCGGGGGAGTGTTCTGCGAGGTAGTGCCCGATGATCTGCTCAAGGGGTAGATGGAGGATTGCTGAAAAGGCAGCATTGCAATAAAGAATGATGCCGTCTTGTGTGGTGGTAACCGCACCGTCGGTCATGTTTTCGACAAAGAGCCGATAGGGCTGGTCTGCATTCTCCAGGGTAAAGACCGTATCCCCATTGACAGTCGAGACAACGAGCGCATCAACCTCCCCGCTCTGTATCGCGCGGAGCGTCTCCTCGAGCTCGTCAACCCGTGCCCGTAAGGTCACAATTTCCAGTTCAGGTGTTTGGCTAGATCCAGCCACAACAATCTTTATCCTTTTTTTTGCTCATCGCTTTTAGTACAGGTCAAGACCGATCAGGATACGCTCTTTGTCCGACATATCCCCGATGATCCTGCGCATGGGAAGGGGGAGTTCCTTGATCAGGGTGGGGGCTGCGATGATCTGTTCGTCTATGTCCAGCGTCTTATTCTGGTAGATATCAATGACTTCGAGTTCATACCTTCCCGTGAGATGCTCCTCACAGATCCTTTTAATGCACTCCACAGCCCGTTGCGATTTGGGGGAGGAACCGGAGATATAGAGACGGAGAACATA
>JAPKXV010000257.1 GCA_026394635.1 Methanoregula sp.
CCTGGAAGTCATCGGGCGCCACTCGGGCAAAAGTGCACAAGAGATCTATGCACTGGCGCTGCGCAAAGCAACCTGCACCATAGAGTGCAATGTGTCACCTGACGGGACTGAAAGCCTGAGTGCGGAACCCGTCGACCTTGACGTTCTCGTCATTGTCCTTGAAGAGCCCCTGCCGTTCACCCGGAGGGATGGCACGGGCGGGGAGATGGTGGAAGCGGTGATCGGGGATGCACGCGGGACAGCCCGTCTTGTCGCGTGGACTCCGGATATCCTTACCGGTATTCTTCCGGGAGCCACCATCCATATTACCGGTGCAAAACCGGACGGGCGGGGAGAGGGGCGGGCATACAGCCTTGATGAGAAGAGCACGGTTGCGATCGCGGATACGCAGGTATCCCCTCCCTTCACCCCGGTCGGTTCCGTGGGCGACCGGGGCACGTATTCAGTGCAGGGTGACGTGAAGCGGGTTTTAGAGCCGCATGCATTCAAAACCCGTGACGGCAGGGCATCATGGGTCAGGAATATCGTACTAACTGATGGCAAGGACGATCTTAACATCGTATTATGGGGAGAGAAGGCGTTGCTCCCGGTAACGCTTGGCACGAGAATTGAGATTTATCATGCGACAGCAAAACCCGGACGGTTTCAGGAGATTGAGCTTGGTGCCGGCCGGGGCAGTGCCATCAGGATTCCGGATATGCGGTCCGGTGAGATTGTCTTTGAAGGGACGGTAATTACCAGCAACGGGAATACCTTTATCGACAACGGGCAGGTGAGATACCTTGTCGACGGGTGCGATCTCCCTCCATGGCACGAGATGCGGGTGAAGGGGGTGCTGTCAGGAGACAGGATCAGACCAGAACATGCGGAACCCGTGAACGTTTCTCCAGACGGGATCGAAAAAAAAGTAAAAGAGCTGCAGGATACGTTAGCCAGATAATACTGCTTCACTTTCACCCTGCACACTCCGAGCGCATATATGTATGGAGTTAAAATGTTCTTGTGCCATAGGAGATGTTACACAACATGGCTGAAAAACCACAAGAGATTGAGGATTTACCGGGTGTAGGCCCGAGTACGGCAGAAAAACTTCGCGAAGCCGGTTATCTTACCATTGAGAGCGTAGCGACGACTTCCCCGGCAGAGCTTGCCGAGATCACCGAGATCTCAGAAGCGACCGCAAAAAAGATCATCAAGGCAGCCCGCGAGAAAGCGGATCTTGACGGGTTCAAGACCGGAAAGGAGATCTTTGAACAGAGAAAGGACGTACGGAAGATCTCGTTTCGCGTCCCGGAACTGGATACCCTTATGGGAGGCGGGCTGGAGACTCAGGCGATCACCGAGATGTATGGTGAGTTTGGTTCCGGTAAGAGCCAGATCGTCCACCAGATGGCAGTCAATGTCCAGCTCCCGGAAGATGATGGCGGGCTGAACGGGAGTGTCATCTACATCGATACCGAGAACACGTTCCGGCCGGAGCGCATCGAACAGATGGTCAACGGGCTTGAGATTGACGGGCTTGATGCACAGGATTTTTTAAAAAATATTCACATCGCCCGTGCGCATACCTCAGACCACCAGATGCTCCTCGTGGAGAACTCGCGCGAGCTTGCGAACGAACTCAAAGAGAGCGATAAGCCGTTCAAGCTCTTCATCATCGACTCGCTCACTGCCCATTTCAGGGCGGAGTATGCCGGGAGGGGGACACTTGCGACACGCCAGCAGAAACTGAACCGGCACATGCACGAGCTCTTCAAGATCATTGACGAGCACAACGCGGTTGCGCTCGTGACCAACCAGGTAATGTCCAACCCTGCAGTCTTCTTCGGAGACCCGACAAAACCCATCGGCGGCAACATTGTCGGGCACACCGCCACGTTCCGGATCTACCTGCGCAAGAGCAAGGGGGGCAAACGCATTGCACGCCTTGTTGACAGCCCGAATCTCCCGGAGGGGGAGGCACCGTTTATCGTTGAAGAAGCGGGTCTCAAGCCTTGTTAAAAGCACTCCTGACCGATGTTGACGGGACGCTTACCGATCCGTCCCGCCGCATCAATACGGCCGCAATTACCGCAATCCGCTCACTGCAGGACAGCGGTGTTGAGGTCGTGTTCGCAAGCGGGAATACCGCTTGTTTCATGGATGCTCTCTGTAAAATGCTGGGTACCCGCGGGACCTTCATTGCGGAGAACGGGGGGGTATTCCGGGTCGGATATACCGGCCCCCTGCACATCAAAGGAGACCAGGCAGCCTGCAGGCAGGCGCTGGAGCTGGTGCAGTCCCATTACCGCAAAGAGGGAAAAGAGCTCGATCTCTACAGCCCCTCCTACCGGTTTGCTGATCTCGCGTTTGCCCGGACGGTCCCGGTTGAAGAGGTGAAAAATCTTCTCCTCCATCTGCCAGTACGGGTGATCGATACCGGCTATGCAATTCACCTGCAGGCAGAAGGGGTGGATAAAGGGTCCGCCCTTTTGGCCCTCGCACAGGAAATGAATCTCCGGGCATCGGATTTCCTTGCCATCGGAGACTCGGTCAACGACACCCCGATGCTGAAGCGCGCGGGAATCGGGGTTGCGGTTGCAAATGCCCATCCGGATACCAAAGCGGCGGCAGCATTTGTGACGAGAGAAGAGTATGGCGACGGATTTGTTGAAGCAGTTGAAAAATATTTTTCTTATCTTCGTCCAAGGTAACGGTCAACAACGATATAATCCTTAATATCTTTTACTGCCTCGAAGGGAAATTTCAGGATTTTGTCATCCTCCATCTCATAATTTGTTGTGTCAAAGGTCTGATCAGGATGGATGAGTAATTCAATGACCTGGCCGGAATCAAAATCGACCCTGATATTTTTGAGGGTCCCAATAAGCTTCCCGTCGTTGGTCATGACCTTTTTTCGTGAGAGGGTGCGGGCAAATACACGTGTCATAAAAAAATTGACGACGTATAAATATTTAAGTGTTCTGAAAAGGGGGTTATTTCCGGGGTTTTTTCTTATTTTTTAAAGGGATTGTGGGACATATTCGCTATTTGAACATTTCAGCAGCCATTATTACATCAGAGCCCCGCACGGTCTTTCTGCCTGCATGGTCTGACATCTTTTTTGCTTCCTTTGCAAGAAAAATGCCATATTCCTCCATAAGATCGGCAAGGGTTGTCGTTGCATCGGCACTAACCCGCCCGGCACCAGCTTTTTTCATGATCCGTTCAACAGCGGCCTGGGATAATTCATTCATTGCAACCTGTCCCTCTCTTTGGTTCACTTCTCATGGTATAAAAATATGTCACCACAGCGTTCTCAGACGGACGGAAAGACCTTAATGATATCAGACTGGGTAAGAATTCCCACGGGTTTTCCATCCTCCACCACAATGAGGCGGCCGATCTCCCGTTCCTTGAACCTCCGCACCACCTCAAAGAGTTTCGTACTGGACGGGACTTCGACAACATCCGTTGTCATGACGGAGGACACCTTGGTGGTCAGCGGCAGTTCGTCCCCGATCGCCTTGGTGATATCGCTCATGGTGACGATCCCCCTTAATTTTCCCTTATCAATGACCGGCGCCCCGTGGATATGATGTGCATTGAAAAGGGCGACCGCATCGCGGATGGTGTCGGAGCTCTTAAGGGTCTTTAAGGGTGCACTCATGTAATATTTTATCGCCTTTTTCGGGAGGGATATCATCTCTGATGTGGAGATCAACAGCGACTGTTCCGATTCATCCTTTCCAAACACCTCCCCCCTGATGACCAGCTTGTTCACCGGTGTCGGGCCGATCGCGATCTGGTCCCCAATCTCAAAGAGTTTGGCGCTCCCGATCAGCTTGATGACCGCGTGGCAGATATCAGGATGGCAGAGGGTGGTAAAATCGATCTCCGTGACACTTGCCCCTTTTACGACTTCCCCGTTCCGGCTGATACTGACATCATAGTCCCTCTCGGAGTTACTCAGGTTGAGCTCTTTGTAAGCAAGCGCGGTGGGGATGTACCCCCCTTTGGGGCCGGGCACGCCATCGACAAACCCTACTGCTTTTAATGCCTGCATCTGGTTGCGGACGGTGCCGGGGTTCCTCCGGATCACCTCCGCAATCTCCTCTCCCTTGATCGCGTGGGAGTGCTGGTAATAGAGCGTGATGAGGGTAATGAGGATGTCTTTCTGGATAAGGGACAAGTCCATAACGATAAACCGTATAACCTTCCATAAATATATAGGTTGAAGATTCGTGGAGTTTGAAAAATTACCGACGGTGCCAACGGCGGACGAGATTCTTGACCGGAGTTTTCGCCGTGCGGCAAAGAAAAGAAAAGAGAAGCTGAACAAGGACCGGGCGAACGAGGAGTTTGTCCGGGCTGTCAGCCATGCAATTCACGACCGTCTGGTGTATATCATCCGCGGGTTTCCGGAATTTGAAGAACTCCCCCAATTCTACCGTGATATGGTGGAGATCCTGTACGGCCTTGACCGGATAAAACAGGCACTGGGTGCGGTTGGCTGGGCGGCAAAACACACAAAAATGGTGGGCGGCGAGCTGGCATTTCAGTCAAGGAAAGCCCCGGATCCGCTCGTGGTGCGCAAGCGGGCGGTCGCCCGGCTCGCCTCCATGGTCCACCAGATCGACAAGGACCTGCTGTTCTTAAACGAGGTGCGGAATGTTTTACGGAAACTTCCCCATATCGATGACACATTTACCGTGGTTATCGCCGGGTACCCGAATGTTGGCAAATCATCATTCATCCGCCGGGTCTCCACGGCAACCCCGGAGGTGGCATCATACCCGTTCACGACAAAGGGAGTGATTGTCGGGCACCGGACCATGGGCCGGGAGAAGGTCCAGTTTGTCGATACCCCGGGGATCCTCGACCGGCCGGCCGACGAGCGCAATGCAATCGAACAGCAGGCACTTTCTGCCGTCATGAATGTCGCTGATGTTATCCTCTTTATCATCGACCCGTCGGGACATTGCGGGTACCCCACGGAGGCGCAGCAGCACCTGCTCGGGGAATTACAGGGACTGGTCGAAATTCCCATCGTCGTGGTCGCAAACAAATCAGATATTACCCGGATCGATCTGTACGCTTCGATGTCCACAGAAAACGGGGAGGGTGTCGATGAGGTGCTCGAACACCTCCTCTCCTACCGTCCCGCGCCTACAAAAATGACGAGAGCGCTACCCCTGCAAACCCGCACCCCAGAGCAAAACCGATAATCGTTCCTCCGTTGAGGGGCGGGAGCCCTGCCTGGGGCCGTCCCGAATTCACGAAATACAGGAGCACCACGAGCCCTGCGAGCGAGCCGATGATCGCACCAAGGGCGGGCAGGTTGACAAAACCCAGCACCCGGTAACCTTTCAGAAAGACATTGGCAGAGACAACGAGGATGGAGGGCATGATGAGGTCGCCCATCCCCATAATGAACGCCGCCCGCTCTCCTCCTTCTTCCAGCTTCCCGATACCCTCGCGAATGAACGAGTAGTCGCGCCGTTTGGGGATCACAAACAGGATCGGTGTCTTGAGATCGATGACCCCTTCCGCAAGCGTGATCATGTGTTTTGTTTTGTACACCGAGATCGCATCGTAGACCGCCAGAAGGACCAGCAGGATGACCACCGGGACGATCTCAAGCGAGACCCCGAAGATGGATGCAACGCCGGCAGCGATGAGTACCCCGAGCGTATCGATCACGTACCATTCGGGGTATTTATAGAGCAGGACGGTTGCACCGATGGAGAGCGCGAGCACCAGCAGGACTGCGACATCTGTCGGGCCCATTGCGGAATAGACGATCGCGGAAAATATGTAGCCAAATGAGAAAAAGATGGAGACCGCGATCACCAGAACGATAATCTTTTTCAGGCCGAACCTGATGAGCAGGAGTAAGAAACCGGTAAAGACCAGCAGGATGATAAAAAAGATGCCGATGTTTGCCACTGACGTCGGGTCCTCGAATGCAGTGATGCCGGCTTCCTGCACCGGAAGCGAGAGTGCAAGAGCCCCGATCTCGACGAGGACCAGCAGCAGGGGCATGGCAAGGAACGGTATGAGTCGTTTGAAGTCCATGAGGTGTCTCCAGCAATCGTTAGCTTAATAACTACGTCTTCATCATCTAAAAGCATGGAGATTCGTGAATACTTCGGCGATATTGTTCTCACGGTGGTCATGATCGTCTCCACCCTCGTGCTCATCCTTCGGTTCTGGCAGGACCTCACCATCGCGATTGCTGCCATCTTAATGATGCTCTCCCTGGGCGGACTCTTCCTTTCCATGCATGTGAAGGTCAGAAAGCTCGAGCGCAGCGTGGTCTCGCGCGAGCGCATGCTGCGTTATAACCTTGAAGAGATCTCAAAGAGGATGGCGCAGAAGCACGATATGGCGATCACCCACCTTGACGAACTGATCGGTGAATATTCCAAGCGGGTTTACCGGTAACGCCCGCTCAAGCGGCTGAGGTAGTTCATGGGCGTCGCACTGAGGGATATCCTTCTTGATTACAAGGCACCGGTGAGCTGGGACGGCCTGAGTGGCGTAGCAGCGATCGATGCAAGCAACGCGCTCTACCAGTTTTTGACGATCATACGGCAACCGGATGGCACGCCGCTGATGGATCGCACCGGACATGTGACGTCCCATCTCTCCGGGATCCTCTTCCGCACGACCAACTTCATGGA